>NZ_QFDQ01000196.1 GCF_003270085.1 Streptomyces triticisoli
GGCGGCGGGGTGGCTCCCGGGGGCGGCGCGAAGCCCTGCACGGCGGGCTGGGGCACGGGGGCGGCCGGGGCCGGAGCGGGCGCGGCGGGACCGGAGGGCCCGGAAGGCACACCGAACGTCGGGGGCGGAGCGGTCTGGGCGGGCGGGGCGAAGCCCGGGACGGCACCGGGCTGCGGCTGCTGCGGGGCCTGGTCGGGGGCGCTCTCCTCCTCCAGGACCTCGCCGCCGAAGTTCTTCAGCAGCGCCTCGAGGCCGCCGTCGAAGCCCTGGCCGACGGCCGCGAACCGCCACACGTCCTTGAGGTAGATGTCGCCCAGCATCACGGCCCGTTCGGTGGAGAACTCCGAGCCGTTGAACGCGTACCGGGCCACCTCCTCGCCGCCCGCCACGATGCGCAGGTACCCGGGGTTGATCTGCGACATCTGTCCGGCGCCGTCGATGGTCGCGGTGAACGACAGCTTCTGGATCCGCGGCGGGATCTTCTCGAGCGTGACCCGGAAGGACTCCGTGTCGCCCGCCTGGGGCCCCAGCATCTGGATGGCTTCCTCGGGGGACTTCGGCTGGTTGAAGAAGACGAAGTACCGGTCGTCCGAGAGGCGTTCGTCGGCGTCCAGCCCGAAGCAGCTGATGTCGAAGGTCAGTCCGGGGGCCGAGATCTGCACGCCTACGTACAGATCCGTGCCCGCGGTCAGGTCACTGATCCTGGCCTTGTGGCCGCGCTGGAATTCCCTGGGCATGCGTAACGACCGTCCCCCATCCCGAGTGCGAGTGCGTCGCGCCAGGCTAACCGCAAAATCCGACATCGGACGAAGTCGGTACAGACCCGGTACACAAACCCGGTCCGGTGGTACCTCACGCCCCCGAAGCCGTGGTCACTCGCCCCCCCGAAGCCGTGGTCACTCGCCGCGGGCGCCCGGCACATGCGGCAACCGTCCGGCTGCGACCACCCCTTCGAGGTAGCCCCGGGCCCGCTCGGTTCGCGGATAGGCCTCCAGCAGCCGCCAGAAGTCCGGGCCGTGGCCGGGGACGAGCAGATGGGCGAGTTCGTGCAGGAGGACGTAGTCGACGACGTACTCGGGCATCCCCTGCAGGCGGTGCGAGAGCCGGATGCTGCGCTCCGCCGGTGTGCACGAGCCCCAGCGTGTGTTCTGGTTGGTGACCCAGCGCACCGAGGCGGGCCGGGCCCGGCCGTCGAGGAACTGGGCCGACAGCCGCTCGGCCCGCTCGGCGAGTTCCGCGTCGCCGAGCGAGCGCCGGCTCTCCTGGGCGGCCAGTTTGTCGAGCATGACGGTCACCCAGCGCCGCTCCTCCGCCTCGGTCATCCGGGCGGGGATCAGCACGATGGTGCGATCGCCCTCGCGGTACGCGGAGACCGTCCGGCGGCGGCGGGCGCTCCTGCGGACTTCGATCGCGCTCGTCGCCGGGCCGCTCGGCGGCGGGCTCGTCTTGCTGCGCTGTGGCGTTCCGGAGCGGTGCAGTGGGTCGGCGGACACGCCCCGACGTTACCGGGTGTACGTACGAGAAGTCCCGGGTCCGGAACGGTTCCGTGCCGATCCTTCACTCAGCGTCTTACTTGTACGACGAATATCCCCAGCCTGTGGACAACTTTCGGCGCCGCCCGGCCGGGGCGGGCATGCTGGCACTCACTTCGTTCTCCGGGCTACGGGGGCTCGCATGCATCCCATGGTGAAACCCGCGCTCAGGCGCGGCTGGCGTGATCTCGACACCGTGCAGTTCGGGATGACACCCGCGCACGCGCTGACACTGGGTCCGATGGACACCGCGACGGGCAGTTTCCTGGACCTGCTCAACGGCACGCGCGGGCTGCCTCTCCTGCGCGAGGAGGGGCACCGCATGGATCTGCCCGACGGCCATGTGGACCGTCTTGTGGAGCGGCTGGCCCACGCCGGGCTCCTCGACGACGCCCGGGGCGGCGGTGCGGCGGCGGACGCGCTCCGGGAGAAGAAGGAGGTCATGGACCGGCTGGCGCCTGATCTCGCCTCCCTCTCCCTGGTCGCGCGCGAACCGGGCGAGGCGATTGGGCGACTGGCGGCCCGCAGTGGCCTGCGCGTGCAGGTCCGGGGCGCGGGCCGGGTGGGCGCCGCGCTGGCCGCGCTGTTGTCCGGCGCGGGGATCGGCGAGGTCGACGTGCGCGACGTCGGCTGCGTGGAGCCGTGGGACGTCACCCCGGGCGGGCTGCCGGCCGAGGCCGTCGGCGAGCGCCGGGACGCCGCGGCGCGGCGGGCCGTGCGCCG
>NZ_QFDQ01000197.1 GCF_003270085.1 Streptomyces triticisoli
ACTTCGACGACGCGCACCGTGAGCGATGGGGGTTGCGCCACGGGGGTTCTCCTCAGCTGTTTCTTCCGGACGGTCAGGCCGGCCTCGGCGCGGCGGACGCGGCGTGGGCCGCCGGTGACCTGACGGCCTGCCTCGCGGCACTCGGCCACGACACCCCCGCCGCCGACGAGCGCACCGGCGTCCCCGCCGCCGACGGGACCGCCGCGGCAGCGACCGGCTCCGCCGCCGACGGCGCCGTCCCGGGCACTGCCCGCGGCAGCAGGGCGGCACTGCCCCACCCCGAGCACCCCGCCCTGCTCCGCGACCACCGCGACGGCATGCGCGCAGTCCTTCTGGGACGCTTCGACCTCGCCGCCGATCCGCTGAAACGCGTGGTCGGCCGAGGCCGGTCCGCCTCCGGGCCCGAACAGCTGCTGCGTTCGGCCGCCGCGGCCCTGATGCTCGGCGACGTGACCGCCGCCCGCCGGGCCGGGGCACAGGCGCTTGCGGCGGCCCGGGCCCTCGGATCCGCCGCCCTCGAACCGAGGGCACTGGAGTACCTGGCCTACGCCGAACTGCGCGCCGGCCGGCACCAGCTCGCCCGCACCCGTGCCGAGCAGGGGCTGCGCGCCGCGCGGCGGACCGGACAGCGCAACACCGCGGCCCACCACCACGCGGTCCTGGCCCTCGCGGCATCGATCGAGGGAGAGCGGGAACGCGTGGCCGAGCATGTGACGGCGACGCTCTCCAGGGCCCGGCGGCACGGACTGGTCCAGGCCGCCACGCTCGCCCAATGGGCGGCGGCCCGTGCCGACCTGGGCGCCGGCCGCCCCCGCGAAGCCGCCGACAGGCTCGGCCCGCTGGTACTGCCCGGTGCGCGGCGCGGGCACTTCGCGGTGTGGATGCTCGCCGTCCCCTGCTTCGTGGAGGCCGCGGCACTCGCCGGCCGGCCCGAGCACGCCCGCACGGTGGTCCAGGACTTCGCCCTCTGGGCGGCCTGTGGTGCCGACCCGCAGGCCCCCGCCCAGCTCCTGCGCTGCCGCGCGCTGCTGGCAGTACCGGAGGAGGCGGGCGAGCTGTACCGGCGTGCCCTGGACCGGCATGATGAGACGGTCGGTGATTTCGAACGGGCCCGCACCGAACTGCTGTACGGCAAGTGGCTCAGGCGACGGCGCCGGCTGCGCGAGGCGCGGGTGCGTCTGGGGGAGGCGCTGGTGGGCTTCGAGCACTGCGGCGCGCGTCCGTGGGTGCAGCAGGCAGCCGCGGAGCTGCGCGCCAACGGAGCGGCCCCGGGCGGGGCGGGGGCCGGGGAGCCGTCCCGGCACGGAGCGGGGGAGCTGTCCAGGCTGACCCCGCAGCAACTGCGTATCGCACGGTGTGTGGCCGAGGGTGCCACCAACCGGGAGGTGGCGCTCAGCCTGTCCGTCAGCACGCGCACGGTCGACTATCACTTGCGGAACATCTTCGCCATGCTCGGTGTCCGCTCACGGGTCGAATTGGTCAGGATGGTCGAACAGGAGGTGCAGGGGGAAAAGACCAGTGCACAGCTCTAGGGACCGACCGGACGGTATGCCATCCTTCGGGGCAGGACGATCAGGTGGCGGCCGGCCCACGGGCTCCACGGCCGGCAGGCGCCGGTACGGGGACCGCCGCGCGGGCGCCGCCGGAAGCCGACCCTGGGGGAGATGCGCGATGCAACACGCCGTACGGCCACGTACTCTGCTTCGCCACGGACCCGTGCCCGCGCCGCGGACCCGGCCACGGCGCGTGCGGTCGCTGATCGACGCCGACGCGCTGCGCGTGCTGCACGGTGCCGCCCGCGTACTGCTGGACGACCTGCCCCAGCTCACCGACCGCCTGCTCGCCCTGCTGCAGGAGCAGGAGCCCGCGTACCGGGCGGCGATGGAGGAGGACGCCACCGCCATCTGGCAGGAAGCGCACCGCTCGCTGCGGTACAGCGTCACCTCTCTGCTGGACCCGCGCGGCACCCGGGACGCGGCACGCCGCTGCTCCTGGAGGATCGGCGCCACACGTGCCGAGCAGGGGCTGCCGCTGGACGCGCTGCTGCACGCCTTCCGGCTGGGCGGCTCACTGGTGTGGCAGGGCCTCGTCGACGAGACCTCCCGGTCGGCCCCCGAGGACGTACGGCTGCTGGTGCACGTGGCGTCCGACGTGTGGGACTTCGTCGACGAGCACTGCACCCTCGCGGCCGACGCCTACCGGCACACCGAGCGGCACCTCGCCTGGCAGCGGGAGAACCGGGTGCGGTTGCTGGCCGGGACACTGCTGGACGGCACCAGCCGCATCGCCGACCTGCCCGAGGCAGCCCTGGCACTCGGCCTGCCGGAGCACGGCCGGTATCTGGTCGTGGCGGTCGGCGGCGCCCGGCTCACGGCATGTCCGCGTGCCCAAGCGGCCCTTGTCCCCGGTGTGCGCGTGCACTGGCACACGGGCGTGGACGCGGACTACGGCATCGTCCTGGTCGAGGACGACGCGGAACCGGTGGTGCCGGACGAGCAGGCGCCGGGAACACGGGTGGGCGTCGGCAGCGCCGTGCAGGGACTGGCCGCCGTGGGGGAGGCACGCAGACTGGCGGACACCGCGCTGAGCCTGTGCCCGGAGACCGGCGGCACGGTCCGTCTGTCCGAACACCTGCCCGCGGCGCTGGTGGTGTCGTCCCCCGGACTCGGCGCCGCGCTCGCCGACCGGGTGTTCGGTCCCCTGGCGGACCTCGAACCCGCCGACGCGGAGGTCCTGCTGGACACCCTGGCCACCTGGCTGGCCTGCGACGGCTCGGCTCAGCGGGCGAGCCGGCAGCTGTACTGTCACCGCAACACCGTCCTCAACCGTCTGCGCCGTTACGAGCAACTGACCGGGTGCTCCCTCTCCCGCCCCTTCGACCTGGTCGAGGTGACGCTCGCCCTGACCGCCCGCAAACTGCTCCCACGCCCCCCGCGCTGACCGCACCGGGACACCCGCCCGCACTCGCGGACCGACCCGGTACGCGCGAGTGGTGACCCCGCGGAGACGTCTGCGGGGGCCGGCCGACCGCGGTGCCCCGGCCGCGCACACTGCCGCTCGGCGTCGCCCGGCCGGCCCCGGGGTGCGCCGCGGCGTGCCTCCGCCC
>NZ_QFDQ01000198.1 GCF_003270085.1 Streptomyces triticisoli
CCCGCGCGGTCCCGGGACCCGGTGGGCCGGGCTCCGGCGTGCCGGGGGCCTGGGCGCGCGCCGGCTCGGCGGGCTCGGCGGGCTTGTCGGTCATTCCGTGTCCACTCCCTTGTTCACCTCGTCCTCGAGCCGCCGTACGACCTCGCCGCAGGAGATCACCGGCCGCTCGACCGTCGCCGCCGGGCCGGCGCGGGCCTGGGCGGAGCCGTACCAGCGAGTACCGCGGAACGGTCCTGACCATGCAGACGACACGGCAACGGGGCCCCACGCGCGTGCGTGGAGCCCCGAGATGCCGAACAGATGTCCGATCAATGGCCGAAGTTGAACCAGTTGACGTTCACGAAGTTCGCCGGCTGGCCGCTGGTGAAGGTGAGGTAGACATCGTGGGTTCCGGTCACCGAGCTGATGTTCGCGGGGACCGTACGCCAGGACTGCCAGCCGCCCGTGCTGCCCACGGCGAAGCTGCCGATGGGGGAGTTGCCGCGGCTGTCCAGGCGTACCTCGACCAGTCCGCTGACCCCGCCCGGCGCGCCGCTGGCGACCCGGGCGTAGAACTGCCTGGCCGGGGTGGAGCCGAAGTCGACGCCCTTGTAAAGGGCCCAGTCGCCGTTCGCCAGCGAGCCGATGTTCTGGCCGCCGCCGGTGTCGGTGGTCGACTCGGTGATCACGCCGCTCTGGCTGTCGTAGGACTCGGCCTGGATGGGGTTGTAGGCGTCGCGGTTGCCGGACGGCGGAGGGGTGGGATCGCTCCCACCGCCGGAGGACTGGAGTACCTGCACATAGTCCACGACCATCGGGTGGCCGGGCTCGGTGCCGCCGTCGGGGCCGCCGCCGAAAGCGTCGGGGAAGCCGCCGCCCATCGCCACGTTCAGGATGACGAAGTAGCCGTGGTTGGTGGCGTTGGTCCAGGTCGCCGCGTCAACCTGGTTGGCCCTGACGGTGTGGAAGTTGAGCCCGTCGAGGTAGAAGCGGATCTCCTCGGGGCTGGTCGACTTGTCCCACTCCACCGCGTAGGTGTGGAAGCCCGCCTGGCAGGTGGTGCCGGTGCACGGCGTCGAGCCGCCGATGCCCGAGGTCTCGTTGCAGGGTCCGCCCGGGCTGGTGCCGCAGTGCAGGGTCGCCCAGTTCGTGTTGAGGCCCTGGACGTTCTCCAGGATGTCGATCTCACCGATGCCCGGCCAGTTCCAGTAGTTGCCCCGGTAGGGCGCGCCCAGCATCCAGAAGGCGGGCCAGTAGCCCTTGGCGGCGGCGCCGGTGACGTTGGGCATCTGGATGCGGGCCTGCACCCGCAGCTTGCCGCCGGCCGGGGGCTGGAAGTCGGCGCGCTTGGTCTCGATACGGCCGGAGGTCCAGTTGCCGGAGGCGTCCCGGCGCGGGGTGATGCGCAGGTTGCCGTTGCCGTCCAGGGAGACGTTGCTGGTGCTCGAGGTCATCGTCTCGATCTCGCCGGTACCCCAGTTGGGAGGACCTCCCGGGTACGAAGTCCCAGTGTCGTACTGCCAGTTGGCGGTGTTGACGCCGGACCCGGCGGGGCCGTCGAACTCGTCGAGGAAGACCTGCGTCCAGCCGGACGGGGGTGTGGGGGCGGAGGCGTTCGCGGGCAGGGTCGCGGCGGTGGCGACGGCCGCCGCCAGGCCGAGGGTGCCGAGGACGGCGACGAGTGCGCGCCGCGCGGAGCGCCGTCTGCGACGGGTGCCTGTGGGTGCGCTGGAGGGTTCACTCATGGGGGGTGCCTCTCGGGTGGGGAGTCACGTACGCGAGAGCCTCGCGGGAGGGCGCCCGGGGAGGTCTTGAGAGCGCTCTCACGCGAGGGTGCGCCGCCAATGTGCCCCCGGCTGTGGCAGCCGTCAAGAGTTAAAGCGAAGAAAGTCCTTGCGGGGCACGGGAGTTCAGCTGATGAAGGCGGGGATTTCCGTGTTGTCCGGGCCGCTCACCGAGGCTGCCGGCCGGGCGAACGACTTGCGGGGACTGCTCTCGGTGGAGCGGGATGCGTTCACACAGCTGATCGCTCAGAGGGGACGATGCGGAACCGTCACCGCCGTGGCCACCAGGCCCTGCCCGACCGTCCAGCGCCCCTCGAAGTGGCCGAGGCGCCGGCCGCCGACCATCGGGCCCGGGACGAGGAGCCGGGCCCGGAAGCCGCCGTGCCGCGCGGTGCCCGGGGCGGTGTGGACCTCGAGGTCCGCCTCCGCGAAGTCCAGCCACTCGCCGGTGAGCGGGAACCAGGCCTTGTAGACGGACTCCTTCGCGCTGAAGAGCAGCCGGTCCCAGTGCACGCCCGGGTGCCGTGCGTCCAGATCGGCCAGGTGCCGTTCCTCGGTGGCGAGGGCGACGGTGGACAGCACGCCCTCCGGCAGCGGGGCGTGGGGTTCGGCGTCGATGCCGAGGGAGGCCAGGTCTGCGGTGCGGACCAGGGCGGCGGCGCGGTAGCCGTCGCAGTGGGTCATGCTGCCGGTTAGGCCGTCCGGCCAGCGCGGGGCCCCCCGCTCACCGGGCAGGACGGGCTGCGGCGGCACACCGAGCTTCTCCATGGCGCGGCGGGCACAGGCGCGCACGCCGGCGAACTCGCGCCGGCGCTTGTCGACCGCCCGCGCCACGACCGCCCGCTCCTCGGGGTACAGCGGGGCATGGTCGGTCTCGTCGTCGCCGTACGCCTCCACCGCCACCACCGAGTCCGGGAGCAACTCCTCGATCACCGGGCCTGCACCTCCGGGGGGAGTACGCGGCGCAGTCTGCCCGGCGGTTCCGGGCGCTTGCGCCACTCGCGGGGATATCCCACGGACACCTCCTCGAAGCGGACGCCCTCGTGCCAGGTGGTCCGCGGGATGTGCAGGTGGCCGTAGACCATGGCGGTCGCACGGAAGCGGCGGTGCCAGTCGGCGGTGCGCCGGGTGCCGCACCACATGGCGAACTCGGGGTACCACAGGACGTCCGTCGGGTGCCGGTGGAGCGGGTAGTGGTTGACGAGCACGGTCGGCAGGCCGGCGGGGAGTTCGGCGAGCCGGCGCTCGGTCTCGGCGACCCGGGCCGCGCACCAGGCCTCGCGGCTCGGGTACGGGTCGGGGTGCAGCAGGTACTCGTCGCTGCAGACGACGCCGGTGCCGTGCGCGTAGGCCAGCCCCTCGTCCTTGGTCGCGCAGCCGGCCGGCAGGAAGGAGTAGTCGTACAGCAGGAACAGCGGGGCCACGGCCACCGGTCCGCCCGGCCCGTCCCAGACCGGGTAGGGGTCCTCGGGCGTCGCAACGCCCAGTTCGCGACACAGCTCGACCAGGTGCTCGTAGCGGGCGGCGCCGCGCAGGGTGACGGTGTCGCGCGGGTGGGTCCACAGCTCGTGGTTGCCGGGAGCCCAGATCACCTTGCGGAAGCGGCTCGCCAGGGTTTTCAGGGCCCAGTGGATGTCGGCGACGGTCTCGGCGACGTCCCCGGCCACGAGCAGCCAGTCCTCGTCCGTCTCGGGTGCCGTCCGCTCGACCAGGGCGCGGTTCTCGCTGTAGCCGATGTGCAGGTCGCTGATGGCCAGCAGCTGTCCGGCACCGCCGGCCTTCCCCGTCACCTCGTGCCCCCTCGCCCCCGGTCGCCCACACGATGGGCACCACAAGAGCACACCGGGCGGCAACGGGACAAGGGCGACGCGCGTCATCCGTGCTCCGGACACGGGTACGGGACGGGCCGATCCGTGACGTCCGCGTGGCACTCCATGGCCGAAGAAGGTCGTATGATCGCCCCAACACCGCCGCCGGAACTCCCTTTCGCTCAGCGCGGCTCGGTGTCCCTCCTTCTCCTTTGGCCGGGCTCGGTCGGCTTCGCCCTGCCCGCGAACCCGAAAGGCGGCCCGCATGGTCTCTCGCGTACGCGTCTGGCTCAACCGCACGTACGCGGAGAACGTGTTCTTCATGGATCAGTTGCGGAGGAATCCCAGCGGTCGGGCCGTCGAGATCCATGCCACGCACGGCGACCCCGACTCCCCCGTGCCGGCCGCCGCCGACACCGCCGAACCGGAACCAGAGGGCCTGTCCCCGGCCGCGTACGTCGAGTACGCGCTCGACCAGTGCGCACGGCGCGGCATCGACGTGTTCGTGCCGCGGTTGCACCAGGCCGCGATCGTGGCGCACCGCGCCGACTTCGCGGCGCTCGGCACCGCGCTGCTCGCGCCGACGCCCGAGGCGGTGGCGGTCTTCGGGGACAAGGCGACGGCGTACGAGGCGGTCCGGTCGATCGGCGTGCCGGTACCGCCGTGGTGGCGGGTGCGCACGGCCGGTGAACTCCTCTCCGCTGTCGAGGAGTTGGAGGAGACCGGGCACGTGGCCTGTTTCAAGCCGGCGTCCGGTGCGGGCGGGATGGGCTTCCGCGTCATCACGCGCGCGTCTTTCTCACTCACCCATCTGAGTGGATTCCCGAGCCCCCAGGTCCCGCTGGATCTGGTCCTGCGGGCGCTGGAGCAGGCGGACGGGCCGGTCGACTGGCTGGTGATGCCGCGCCTGGAGCAGCCGGAGGTGTCCGTCGACTGCCTGACCGGGCCGGACAACCGGATCCGGCTGGCCGTGGGCCGTACGAAGAACGGCCGCCGCCGCGGTTTCACGCTGCACGAGCAGTGGCTGGAGCCGGCCCGGCGGATCGCTGAGGGGTTCGGGCTGCACTACCTGTCCAACATCCAGTTCCGGATGTACGGCGACCGCCCGGTGCTCCTCGACGTCAACACGCGCCCGGCGGGCGGCCTGCACCAACTGTCGCTGTGCGGGATCAACGCGCCCTGGGCGGCAGTGCGGTTGGCGCTCGGCGAGGACCCGGGCGAGATCACGCCACCCTTCCTCGGGCAGGACTACACCGGGGTGTCCGCGCCGCGTGCGCTGCGGCCGGTGTCGCTTCCCCGGCAGCGGACCGGGACCCTGTCCCACGCGAAGTCGGAGATGACGCCGCGCTGAAAGCCCCGGCCTTTTTCTGAGGGTTTTTCCGCCAGGGGTGTATCAGGGCCCGGAACAGCGGCTCTCAAGTGTGGGGCCACGGGGGGAACACGGGGGACCGGGGCGGTCGGTCGCCGAACGGGGGAGCGACCGACCGGCCCCGCGAACACCCCCTTACGTCAGGTACGCGAGGCCGGGATGGACGGCGATGTAACCGTCGACGAGACGGCGGGCGACGTTCACCGAGTCGACGAGCGGGTGCAGCGCGAAGGCCCTCACGGCCGTCGTACGGGAGCCGGACTCGGCCGCGGCGAGCACCTCGCGCTCGACCGCCTTCACCGCACAGACCAGTCCGGTGGCATGGCCGGGCAGCGGGCCCGCCGAGACCGGATGCGCGCCGCTCGCGTCGACGAGGCAGGGCACCTCGACGACGGCCTCGGAGTCCAGCGCGGAGAGGGTGCCGCGGTTGCGGACGTTGAGGATCAGTGTGGTGCGCTCGTCGCGGGCGATGGCCCGCATCAGGGCGAGGGCCACCTTCTCGTAGCCGCCCGAGAGGTCGTCGGCCTCCCGCTCACCCGCGCCGGCCGTCTCGCGGTTCTCGGCCATGTAGGTGGCCTCGCGCTCGGCGCGGGTGCGGTCCCAGGCCGCCAGCGCGGAGGTGCCCGGACTCCTCGCCTCCTCGTAGAACCGGGCCTGCTGGCCGAGGAGGAAGGCGCCGCGGGTCTTCTCCGCCTGCTGACAGGCGTGTACGGCCTCGCGGTTGAAGTAGTAGTAGTGCAGGTACTCGTTGGGGATCGCGCCGAGCGAGCGCAGCCACTCCGCGCCGAAGAGCCTGCCCTCCTCGAAGGAGTCGAGCAGGCCGGGATCGGCGAGCAGGCGCGGGAGTTCGTCACGACCGGCCACGCGCAGGCCGCGCACCCAGCCGAGGTGGTTGAGGCCGGCGTAGTCGATCCACGCCCGGCGCGGGTCCACGCCGAGCACGCGGGCGATGCGACGGCCCAGACCGACCGGTGAGTCGCAGATGCCGATGACCCGGTCGCCGAGGTGGCGGGACATGGCCTCGGTGACCAGGCCGGCCGGGTTGGTGAAGTTGATGACCCAGGCGTCGGGCGCGAGGCGGGCCACCCGCCGGGCGATGTCGACGGCGACGGGTACGGTACGCAGGCCGTAGGCGATGCCGCCCGCGCCGACGGTCTCCTGCCCGAGGACACCCTCGGCGAGTGCCACCCGCTCGTCGTGCGCCCGCCCTTCCAGACCGCCGACCCGGATCGCGGAGAACACGAAGTCGGCGCCGCGCAGCGCCTCGTCCAGATCGGTGGTGGCCCGCACCACGGGCGCGTCCGGCACCCCGGCGGCCTGCTCGGCCAGCACCCGGGTGACGGCGTCGAGCCGGCCCACGTCCACGTCGTGCAGGACGACGTGCGTCACCCGCCCGTCGGCGTGATCGGCGAGGAGTGCGCCGTGGACGAGTGGTACGCGGAATCCGCCGCCGCCGAGGATGGTGAGCCTCACGTCTGTCCCTTTCACGCCGTGCCCGGGTCGCGTCCGAGGGCGGAGGGTGGAGGCCCCACCGCCCTCGCACTGCCCATCCTCCAGGGTCCGGGCCCCGGAGCCCGCGGAATCCCGGGGACGCGGGGAGCCGCGCGCCCGGCCCCCACACACCCGCACCACCTGGACGACGCACCCCCCGACCGACTCACGGCCGCGGGCACCAGCTGTGCAGCAGCCGGAAGAAGGTGTCCTCGTTGCCCGCCAGGCCCGCTCCGGCCAGGGCCTGTTCCGCCTCGGCGAGCACGGCGGGCGGCACCACCCTGGGCCGTACGCCGTCCGGGGGACCGTCGAAGGCGGCGCGTACGGTGTGCAGGAGCCTCAGGTACGCCTGGACGGCGGTGCGTTCACGGTCGGTCAGTACGGCGGTGGACATGGGTCGCTCTCCCCGGTTTCGGCATCACACGGTCACGCCCCCGGTCTCCCGGACGGCGCGTGCACGCCCACACAGCGGCGGCACACTCCCAGCTTGCCGCCCCCCACTGACAATCCCCCCGCACCCGGCACCGGATCCCCCACTCGGCGCAGCCGGACCCAGGGGGTCCCCGGGTCCCCGAACACCCGTGCCCCGGGCGGGCGGCCTCGGGACGGCCCACGTCTCCGAACGCCAGGTGCGGTCAGGCGGTGCGTCTGCCCCGGTGAGCCGCGGCTGCGAATGCCCCGCCCGAGAACGGACCGCGTCCACAGGCCGGACGTGTCCCCGGAGGCCCCGACGCCTTCCGGCCGGACCGCCTCTTCGCACGGCCGCTTCCTCCGGCGCCCACGTCACCGAACGCCCCGCGCCCGCGGAAGGACCCGCCTACAAGCGCCCCCGGCCCGAGCCGCCCTCCCCCTCCACCCGCCGCCCCAGATAGCCCAGCGACGCCTCGATCCGCCCGGCCAGGTGGTCGCGCTGTACGGGGCCGCGCAGGGACGAACCCGCCAGCCAGGTACGGCACTTGCTGGCCAGCAGGAGGCCGAAGCTCTCGGCTTCCTCCTCCTCGGCCAGGTCGAAGCGGCTGCGCGCCGCGGCCCTGCGCACGGCCGCCTGGAGGTCCGCGCCCTCGTCGAGCAGGCGGGCGGCGACGCCGACACCGTCGACGTGGTGGCCGCGGTGGCCGGCCTTCATGTGCCACAGCTCATGGCCGAGGATCACCAACTGGTGGTCGGGGGCGGTGCGTTCCTCGACCAGGACCAGGTCCTGGTCGGTCATGTCGAGCCACAGCCCGCTGGCGGTCCCGGGCGGGAAGGCCGCCGTACGGAAGCGGACCGGCCGCCCGCGGCGCCTGCTCATCGCGTCGCACAGCGCGGCGTACAGGTCGGCGGGCCGGGCCGGCGCCGGCAACGTCAGCTCGTCGACCAGCTCGGCGCACAGCCGGCGCATGTCCCTGCCGATGCCCATGCCCCTCCCCAGCATCACGACTCGGGCCGCTTGACGCTCTCCAGAAGCATGTCCAGCCACTCGGCGACCTTGTCCCGGTGCTGGTCGGTGGGCAGCTGCGCGGCCCGCCACGCGATCCCGCGCACCCCGTGGTCCTGCAGCAGCCGCTCCAGCGGGTCGTCGGCCTCCGCGACCGCTTCCCGTTCGCGGTCGGCGAGCCGTTGGAGCAGCTCCTGCTCGGTGCGCTGCAGAGCGCCCGCCAGCGCCTCGGGGTCCTCGGCCGTGAGGAACCCGGCGTGCACCCGGAAGAAGCGCTGAATGGCGTCGCAGTGCTCCATCGTCGGGCGCCGGTCGCCGTTGATCAGCGCGCCCGCCTGCTGCCGCGACATGCCCGCGCCGTCGGCGATCTCCTGCTGGGTGTAGCGGCGCCCGTTGGGCTTGAGCCGGGTGCGGCGCAGCAGGTCCAGCCGCTGCAGGAACCGGGCCTGCACATCCGGCTCGCCCGCGGGCCGGCCGCTCAGCAGGGCCCTGACCACGGGCTCCGGCACGCCGCAGGCCACGGACAGGCGGCCGACGTCGAAGACCTCCGCCTGGGGGACGCCGAGCCGGTCGGCGAGCGCGGTGACGCGTGCGACGACGGCCGGCAGCACGGCCGGCGCCGTGGCGCCCGGATCCTCGATGCCATCCGTCACCGACAGATCTCCTACGTCTCTCACGGACTCCTCACGGACTTCTCACAAGATACGTGCCGTGAACTTCCCGGAGAGTAACGGGTAGTTCGAACCTACATCCAGGTCTCGCCACAACTGTGGCCAATTTCAGCCGTCAAGCGGCATGAAATGCCACGATAGTTGACACGGATCGCCGGTGAGCCGCAGGATCAAGGCGCCGCGTGAAGGCCGCAGAGGCATAAGGGGTGACCTCCCGATGGCATATCAGGCAGGAGGGCAGCGGCCGGCGCCGCGGCCCGTCCCCGTCCGTCCCGAGGCGCAGGCCTACCTGCGGGACTACGCCAGGTTCCTGGAGGCCGTCTCCTTTCCCTCCCTCGTCGTCGACCACCGCTGGGACGTGGTGCTGACCAACGGCGCGTTCACGTCGCTCTTCCGCGGCGTCGGCCCGCATCCGACGGCCATGCCGGACGACAACTTCCTCCGCTTCGTCCTCTTCCACCCGGACGCGGGCACGGTCCTCGGCGAGCACGAGTCGCGCTGGTGCCTGCCGATGCTGGCCCACTTCGCCGCGACCGTGGAGCGCTGCGGCCACGACCACGAACTGCAGGCCATACGCCAGGACATCGCCGAGGACCCCATCATGGAGGCCGCCTACCGGCAGGGTCTGCCGCACTGGATCCGCGCGGTCGGCGAGACCGCCGTGGAGTCCGACGGCGCGGTCCGCCCCCTGCTGCACCCCGACCCGCGCTGGGGCGCCACCGAGTGCCGCATCATCGAGGAGACCCCGGCCACCCTGCGCGACCTCGGCTACACCCGCCTCACCCTGGTCCTGCGCGAAACCCGCCGCACCGCCCAGGCCCCGCGCAGACCCCGCCGCGCCCGGCGCACCTCCGGCCACCTCACCGTGGTCCCCACCCCGGAGCCCTGACCCGGCACCGCCGGCGTTCAGGTCGCCGACGGCTTCCGCTGGGCCAGGGACCTGCCGGTGGGCCAGGGACCTGCCGGTGGGCCAGGGACCTGCCGGTGGGCAAGCGGGCCGGCAAGGAGAGCCGGATCACTGGCGCGCGGCTGGTGGAGGACGCCCTCGGCCCTCGGCCGGCACATCGCCTTCCGCGTGCAGACCCTCCAAGTCGGGCCGGGGTTCCGCAGGGAGGCGAGGTCGGCATCGACGCCGGGGTGAGCCTGCCTTTGGCCCTCTCCGACGGCAACCACTTCGACCACGGCCGCCCTGCCCGCCTCCCGGACGGGACCGCCGACCGTGCCCAGCACGACCTCCACGACGGCCGCCGCCGCATGGCCGGCCGCAAGCCCGGCGCTGCCGAGTGCGGCGTGGGAGGCTCTCACGGCAGCAGTGTGTCGAGGTCAGGCTTCTTCTTGAACAAACCGTCCTGTTCGCCGAGTTCCGCCAGTGCCTCGATCGAGGCGCGGTTCGGCTCGGCCGGCCACTTCGGAAAGGTCGTCTTCGCCAGCACATCTGTGGGGATCTTGGTGTACGTGGTGACGATCTGCCGGACCTCGTCCGGGTGTTCGTCCGCGTAGGCGAGGGACTGCGCGGTGGCCTCCCGGAACTTCTCGACCACGTCCGGGTGCTGCTTCTCGTACTGCGCGGAGGTGAAGTACATGGCCACGGTGAGGTTCTCGGCGACGTCCACGAGGGAGGAGGCGATCTCGCGGCCGCCCTGGCCGAGGATCGTGGCGAGGGCGGGCTCGACGACCATCGCCGCGTCGATCCGGCCCTGGTCGAGAGCGGCCGGCATCTGGTCGAAGGCGAGCTCGACCATGTGCACCTTGTCCGGGTCGCCGCCGACCTTGCGCACGGACTCGCGCACCGCCGTCTCGTTGATGTTCTTCAGCGTGTTGAGGGCGACCTTCTTGCCCTCCAGCTCCTTCGCCGACGTGATCGGGCTGTCCTTCTTCACCACGATGGCGCCGAAGTCCTTGCCCTGCACACCGGTGGAGTTGACGCCGTTGACGACCGCCCTGACCGGGACGTCATTGCTCTGGGCGATCATCAACGAGGTCATGTTGGAGAATCCGAACTGGAACTGTCCGCTGACCACACCGGGCACGATGGCCGCACCGCCCTGTGCGGTGGTCATGGCCAGTTTCAGGCCGTGTTGTTCATAGATTCCCTTCTTCTGTCCCAGGTAGAGGGGTGCCACGTCGAGAATGGGGATGACGCCCACCTCGACCGTGGTGACCTTGCCGGACGACCCGCTCGCGTTCGAGGTGCCCGAGTCGTCGGGCGAACCACAGGCCGCCGCGGCGAGTAGGAGGGTGCCGGCCGTGAGGCCGGAAAGCAGACGGCGCATCGTTCTCCCTGTGCAGACGCTGTGTGGACGACGGTTTTGCGACAGGCAGTTGTGCTGAGCGGGACGTTGGAGCCGGCTGTCCGATGGGGTCAATGCGTTGCCCGGCAACGTTGTTGAACACTCATAGATCAAGGACGAGTCGCCGCCCCCGGCACCGGGACACGCAGATCATCATCGTCTCGCCGCCCGCCCGCTCCTCGTCGGTGAGCACCGAGTCCTGGTGGTCCGGGGTGCCTTCGAGTACGTCGGTCTCGCAGGTGCCGCAGGTGCCCTCGGTGCAGGAGTACAGCACCTCGACGCCGGCTGCGCGCACGGTGTCGAGCACGGAGACGCCCGCGGGGACGGTGAGTGTGTGCCCGCTCTGCGCGAGGACCACCTCGAACTCGGTGTCGCCGCCGGTCGGTCGGGGCATCACCTGGAATCGCTCGAAACGCAGCAACCCGGCCGGGCACCGCTCCTGCACCGCGTCGAGCAGCGGGCCGGGCCCGCAACAGTAGACGAGCGTGCCGTCGGGCAGACCGTCGAGCACGGAGCCGAGGGCGAGCAGTCCGGTCTCGTCCTGCGGGGCGAGCGTCACCCGCTCCCCGTACCGCACCAACTCATCGGTGAATGCCATGGAGTTGCGGGTCCGCCCGCCGTACAGCAGCGTCCACTCGGCGCCTGCCGCCTCGGCGGCGGCCAGCATCGGCAGGATCGGGGTGATGCCGATGCCGCCGGCGACGAACCGGTAGCGCGGGGAAGGCTCCAGGCGGAAGTGGTTGCGCGGCCCGCGCACCCGCACCTTGTCGCCCTCGCTCACCTGCTCGTGCACATGGGCGGAGCCTCCCCGCCCGGCCGGCTCACGCAGTACCGCGATCCGCCAGGCGGTGCGGTCCGCCGGGTCGCCGCAGAGCGAGTACTGCCGCTCCAGGTCCGGGCCGAGGACGAGGTCGACGTGGGCACCGGGCTCCCAGGCGGGCAGCAGCTTGCCGAGCGGGTGGCGCAGGGTGAGGGCGAGCACGCCGTCGGCCACCGGCTCCCGGCGGCCGACGACGAGCTCGGCTTCGTACCCGCTCATGGGGTCTTTCCTTGCGGCCGGTGTCCTTCGGGGTGGCCGAGCATCCACTCCCACATCACGACCGGGTCCTGGGCGGTGTGCTCGGCGCCGCAGTGGCAGGTGCCGTGCAGCAGGTCGGTGCCCGGCAGCCAGTCGACACGGTAGATCTCGCCGGTGGGTGTGCTCACTGGACCTTCTCCACGGGTTTGCTGCCCTCCTCGACCAGCCGGGCGAGGATGCGGCGGGCGGCCAGTCCGCCGGTGTCGATGTTGATGCTCAGCTCCTGGTAACCGGCGGGCTCGGTGTCCAGCGCCCGCTGCAGCAGATTGAGCGCGTCGACGTCCTGCATGACGACTGTGTGGTTGAAGTCCCTCAGGAACGTGGTGACTTCGTCGTCGTCCCGCGCGAAGTCCCGGGACACCGCCCAGAAGTCGTACACCTTGCCGTCGCTCGACGGGGTGATCGCGTAGGTGATCTCGACGTGGAAGGCATTCGGGTCGCTGCCGTCCGGCTCGGGCAGTACACCGACCGGGGCGATACGGCTGTGCAGCAGGTACAGGCAGGGTGCGTGGTACTCGATGTCCTGCCAGCGGGTGATCCGGCCCTCGATGCCGGTGGAACGGGCGTAGAACGGCGGGCACTCGGCGTCGTCCATGTGCCGACTGACCCGGACGATCCCCGCACCCTCGTCGACCTCGGTGCTGATCGGCGTCTCGGCGACCTCCGGGGTGCCGATGTAGCCGCCGTGCAGATACGTCTCGTGGGAGAGGTCGAGGAGATTGTCGACGAGGAGCCCGTAGTCGGCGTCGATCGGTTCCATGCCCCGCACGGTGACCCAGTCCGGGGAGTCGAGGTGCCGCGCCCGCGGAATCACCCGCGGGTCGGCGAGCGCCGGGTCACCGATCCACACCCACACCAGGGAGTCCTGCTCGACGACCGGGTAGGAGGCGACGCGCGCGGTACGCGGGATCCGCTTCTGCCCGGGCACGTATACGCACGTACCGGTCGCGTCGTACGTGAAGCCGTGGTATCCGCACACGATCCGGTCCCCGTCCAGCCGACTCTCCGACAGCGGGAAACGGCGGTGCACACAGCGGTCGTGCAACGCGACCGGCGTCCCTTCCTCCTCCCGGCGATAGAAGACGAGCGGCTCCCCGAGGATCGTCCGGCCGAGCAACTCCTCGCGCCCGACCTCGTGACTGTAGGCGGCGACGTACCACTGGTTCCTGGCGAAGGCGGTCATGTGGGGCATGGTTGCGGCTCCCGTCACTCTGCGGTGTCGATGCCGGCGCCGGCGTCTTGCCGGCAGTCATGCCCCGTATGTGCGCTGCCGACTCCCGGTGCCGTCACGGCCCGGCTCTTCCGCGGTCCGCCGGGAGCGGCCGACCAGCGGGGGCAGCGTCCAGCTGCCGGGCCCCAGCGCGGCGATGAGCAGGAACGACCAGCAGAACATGGCGGCTGCCTCACCGCCGTTCTCGATCGGGAAGAGCGCTCTGGACTGGTGCTCCACGAAGTAGGCGTAGGCCATGGAGCCCGAGCAGACCAGGGCAGCGGCGCGGGTGCCGAGGCCGGCGAACACCAGGGTGCCGCCGACCAGTTGGATGACCGCTGCCCACCAGCTCGGCCATGCGCCGAAGGCAGGCGCCCCGCCGTACGCGCCGCCGAGCACGTCGAACAGAGTGGCGGCGCCGTGGCAGGCGAACAGGAACCCCACCACCATTCTGAACAGTCCGATGGCGTGGTCCCTGCCTCTCGGTAACGAGTTGTCGAACCGGCTGATGAGCATGCCATTGCGCATGGGTACTCCCGTGAATTCTCAGTGGGGGTGCGAGGTGGGGGTGGACGCCGCAGCCGACAGCGCGGAATGCGGCTCTCGCGGAGCCTCGTCGTTGAGGGCACTCGCGGGAATCAGATCTCGACCAGTTCTCGAAGCTAGCGGGGAGCGGCTAGCCATGTCCAGGTCAATGAAGAGGGGAATCCGGCGCGGCGCTCCTTCACTCCCGATCCCCTTGACGGAACCCGGGTGATGGATATGGTCTAGACCTAGAAAGGTCTAGACCTTAACGTCGACCTGGCTGCCGGTTCGTGGTCGAAAACGCGCGAAGCGGGCGCGGGTCGCAGTCATCTCCCCTGGTCATGTGGGTGTTTCGACCTTGCCCCCACCCGATGAGGCCGCGGTGCGGCCCGGTACGGGCGCGCCGACCGCAACCGTCCCTGCTCACCGATGGCCTCGACAGCGAAGGAGCTGACATGAGCGCGAAGAGAAGACTGGCTGCCATGATCGGGGCAGGGATGGCCCCCCTCCTCGCGGTGAGCCTTCCGGCCGCCACGGCCAGCGCGCACGGGTACGTCTCCGCACCGCTGAGCCGACAGGCTCAGTGTGCCCAGGGCATCGTCGACTGCGGGCCCATCAAGTACGAACCGCAGAGCGTCGAGGGGCCGAAGGGTCTGCGCAGCTGCAGCGGCGGCAACGCGGAGTTCGCGGAGCTCGACAACGACAACAAGCCCTGGCGAGTCACCCCGGTCGGCAGCTCGACCACCTTCACCTGGAGCCTGACGGCCCGCCACGCCACCAGCACCTGGCAGTACTTCATCGGCAACACCAAGGTCGCGGAGTTCAACGACGGCGGCGCCCAACCGCCCGCGACCGTCAGCCACCAGGTGAACTTCGGCAGCATCACCGGCAAGCAGAAGGTACTCGCCGTCTGGAACGTCGCCGACACCCTCAACGCGTTCTACGCCTGCGTCGACGTGAACATCGGCGGTGGTTCGGGCAACCCCGGCAACCCTGGCGACCCCGGTGACCCGGACAAGTGCACCGCGGCGGCCTGGGACGCCGGCACCGTCTACAACGGCGGCGACGTCGTCTCCCTGAACGACCACAACTGGAAGGCCAAGTGGTGGACGCAGGGCGAGAGGCCCGGCACCACCGGCGAGTGGGGCGTCTGGGAGGACCTCGGCGCCTGCGCGTGAAAAGACGCTGTCCCGGCCCTGAGCTGTGACGGGCAGCAGTCCGTCACGGATTCCCCGTCACGGTCGACTGGACAGCGAAACCAGTGCCGCTGAGCACTTGAGGTGCTCTTCGGTTCAGCGACCGGGGGGAGGCTCCGTGCGTTTCGCAGAGACGTGCGGAGCCGGTCACGGCGGCGTCGACGAGGGGCAGTGCAGTCGACGAACTCGCCGTCGAGCGCGAGGAGATGCGGCAATTGCGCCGCGAGGTTGCCGAGCTGCGCAAGGAGCGGAGCGGTCGCCGATGGGTGCGGGCACCGGCCCAGTTTGTGAGGGCTCTACAGCAAATGTGCAGTGATCATAATCACATCACCTTAAGGAAATTCTATGGATGACTTGTGAACCCCTTTGGAGATCATTTAAAAGTTCTTTGCTCTTGATTCTTTGAGGTGGGGGGTTCCGTGCGTCCGGCACGTCCGCTTGTTGTTGCTGTTGCACTCGTGCTGGCCGTGCTGGCAGGCACTGAGCAGGCCGCGCTTGCGGTGGACCAGTGGACGGGGAACAGTTCCGGGGAGGAAGCTCCCGACCAGCGGTGGGGGTCCGCCGCTGGACGCAGCCATTCCGCGGCCGCGAACGCGACGGATGCCTCCGCGAAGGGCGGCCATGCCGAGCCGCTCACAGGCCGGGGTGAGTTGCCCGCCGAGGGTGAGACGGGGATGACCCGGCTGGGTGGCGCTCCGAAACTGCCGAAGCCGGGGCCGGTGCAGGAGACGCAGGCGCCCGACGCACCCGCGGTGCAGGGTTTCGACTCCAAGCACAGCAAGGAGCTCAAGGGCGAACGCAAGGAGCGGCAGCGCACGTACCGGAACACGGACGGTACCTACACCACGCGCTTCTACACCGAGCCGGTCAACTTCCGTGCGAAGGACGGCAGTTGGAAGGCCATCGACACCACGCTGGTGCGACAGGACGACTCGGGTGCGCGGACGATGGACGTGAGCGATCCGGGCTGGGAGACGGAGGCGACCGAGTCGCCAGTGTCCTTCGCCGGCTCCGCCGACGCGGACCCGCTGGTCCGGATGGGACTCGGCGACGGACTGTCGGTCGGGTACTCCGTCGAGGGGGCCGATGCGGCCACCGGACGTGTCGAGGGCAGCCTGATCACCTATGCGGGGGTGCGGGACGCCTCCGATGTGGAGCTCGTGGCGGGCGGCTCCTCGGTGAAGGAGGTTGTGGTCCTTCACGACAGGACCGCGCCCTCGGAGTGGCGCTTCCCGCTGGAGCTCGAGGGGCTGACGGCTGCTCCCGACGGCCACGGCGGCATCGTCTTCACCGACGCCGCCGGGGTGCAGCGGGCCTGGATGCCGCCGGGGTGGATGCAGGACTCCGCGACGTCGGACGACTCCACCGAGGGGGAGGTGTCCTCCGGAGTTGTCTTCAGCCTGGATGAGGAGAACGGCCGGCAGGTCGTCGTGATGAGGCTGGACGCGGACTGGCTGAACGCGCCGGAGCGGGTGTTCCCGGTGCGGGTCGATCCGTCGGTGAAGTCCTTCGCCGCCACCTCCGGGACGTACGTGGAGTACCCGTACAACCAGAACTTCGCCTCGGACACGGTGCTGAAGGTGGGCACCTACGACGGCGGCAGCCACAAGGCGGCGGCGTTCCTTCGCTTCTCGGGTGTAGAGAGTACGTTGAAGAACGCCTGGGTGCTGGGAGCCAACCTGGCTCTCTACAACACGTGGTCGTATTCGTGTACGGCACGTCCGGTGACGGTGCACCCGATCACGTCGAACTGGTCGGAGACCACGACGTCGAAGTGGCCGGGGCCGTCGACCGGTTCGTCGCTGGCGTCGAAGAGCTTCGCGCACGGCTGGCGTCCGGCGGGAACGGAGACGTGGTCGTGCGGTCCGGCCTGGGAGAGCATCAAGCTCGGCTCGGCCGGCCGCACGCTGGTGGACGACTGGACGCACGGCCGGAAGAAGAACTACGGCCTGGCGGTGAAGGCGTCCACGACGGACTCCAGGGGCTGGAAGCAGTTCGGCTCGGACGACTACCCAAACGGCAAGCCCAGCCTGGACGTCACCTGGACGAAGTACGGCGCCACCTACAAGCTCGGCGACTTCACCGCGCCCGTGACCGCCACCACGCAGGGCGTGCAGAAGGTCACCGTCACCAACCAGGGGCAGGAGACCTGGCCGAAGGGCGGCAACTACAAGCTGCGGTACAACCTGTTCGACGCGTCGAGCAAGGAGATCACCGACAAGTCGAAGATCGCCTGGACGGAGATGCCCAAGAACGTGGCACCGGGCGACAGCGTGACGCTGGACGCGAAGGTCGCGCCCCTGACCCCCGCCACGTACACCGTGCAGTGGACGATGGACGACTACGGTGTGAGCCGCTTCACCACCGCCGGTGTTCCCGGACCGGCTGTGAAGATCTCGGCGGTGAACATCCCTCCGCAGCTGACGGCCGAGTCGCCGGGCAGCGGGGTCACGGTCGACTCGCTCACGCCCACACTGTGGGCGAAGGGAACGGACGCCGACCACTACCCGAAGGCGACACTTCAGTACACCTTCGAGGTCTGCGAGGTCGAGGGCAGCAACCTGCGCAAGAACTGCAGGAAAGGCGTCCGCAGCACCGCGCAGCAGTGGGCGGTGCCGTCCGGCTGGCTGTCCTGGGGCAAGTCGTACGCCTGGTACGCGTACGTCTACGACGGCGCCGCCACATCGGCCCAGCCCGGCCCGGCGCTGCTGACCACGCAGGTGCCCCAGCCGACCGTGACCAGCCACCTGGGCGGCGCGGACGACGGCAAGGAGATCGGCACCCGGACGGGCAACTACGTCACCGCGGCCACGGACGCGGCCATGTCCACGGTGGGGCCGGAGCTGTCGGTCACCCGCACCTACAACTCCCTCGACCCGCGTGCCGGCGGAGCGTTCGGTTCCGGCTGGTCCACGCGCTGGGACATGCGGGTACATGAGGAACCGCAGACATCGACGGCGTTGGTGACGCTGTCCGACGGCTCCCAGGTACGGTTCGGTCTGAACCCCGACGGCACTTATGCCGGACCGTCGGACGGCGCGCTCACTCTCGCTCGCCAAAGGGGGGAGGGCTGGGCGCTGCGGGAACGCTCCGGTGCCGTCTACCACTTCATGCCCAGCGGCGTCCTGGCCCAGATCGTCGACACGGCGGGCCGCGCGCAGAGCGTCGCGCACGAGGCGGAAGACGGCGGCCCGGTCAAGAAGGTCACCGACACCCTCTCGGGCCGTTCGCTGTCCTTCACCTGGTCCGGCGGACACGTCAAGTCGGTGACGACGAGTGCCGTGGACGCGGACACTCCCGGGCTGACCTGGAACTATCACTATGACGGCGATCGGCTGACCAAGGTCTGCGCGCCGTCGACCACCAAGTGCACGGTCTATGAGTACGGCGACGGCTCCGTCTACCGCAGTAGCGTCCTGGACGCCGCCCCCACGTCGTACTGGCGGCTGGGCGAGGGCGAAGGGGAGACGGCGACCAGCGAGGCGGTCTCCCGTACCGGCCTGAACGAGGCCGTCTACCGGGACATTCAGCTCAGCACCGACTCCGCGCTCGCCGGGACGGCGGACACCTCCGTCGGCTTCGACGGCACGGACTCCGTGATCGAGCTGCCCGCCGATACCCTGAAGGCGGCGGCCTACCCGGCCGTCGAGCTGTGGTTCAAGACGAGCACGCCCACCGCGGTGCTGCTCGGATTCCAGGATGGCGAGCTCGGCACGAAGCCGACTTCCTGGCGTCCGGTGCTGAACATCGACGGCGCGGGCAAGCTCCGCGGTGAGTTCTATCTGTCCGGGGCTTCCGGGGCGACCCCCATCGTGTCGTCGCGGACCGTCACCGACGGCAAGTGGCACCACGTGGTGCTGTCCGCGTCCGCCACCACCCAGACGCTGTACCTGGACGGTGCCGAGGTCGGATCACTGGACGGGGCGATCATCGATCAGTCCGGTGAGTACGCCTACCTCGGCGGTGGCTATGGCAGCTCCGGTTGGATGGGCCTGCCCGGTGGCGACTACTACTTCAAGGGCCAGATGGACGAAGTCGCCTTCTACAACCATCCGCTGGACGCGGTCACGGTTGCCGAGCACTACGCGGCCAGGGCCGCGATCGGCCAGGTGACCAAGGTCACCCTGCCGTCCGGTCGAGTGCATGCCACCGCCGTCTACGACCCTGTCAGCGGCCGGCTGACCCAGCACACCGACGCGAACGGCGGCACCTGGAAAGTCTCCTCCCCCTCGTACTCGACCGCCTCGTCCTCCTACGCGGCGACGATCCAACGCAGCGGCCCCACCGGCTACTGGCGACTGGGCGAGCGCAGCGGCGCGCAGGCCGCAAGCCCCCTGGGCGACGGCCTGACCGGCGCCTACCTGGACGGCGTGCGGCTGGGCAGTCCGGGCATCTTCGCCGACGGTGACGACACAGCCGCCAGTTTCACCGGTGACGGCGCGGTCGAGGTTCCTTCCGAGTCCCTGGGCAAGGGCACATCGATGTCGGTGGAGCTGTGGTTCAAGACCGCCGACTCCGGTGTGCTGACAACCAACCAGAACACCGAGTTCGGGGACACCCCGACCGGTTGGCGACCCATGCTGGTGATCGATTCCGCCGGCAAGCTGCGCGGCAAGTTCACGCCCAGTGCGAGCAGCATCCTGTCCAAGCAGACGGTCAACGACAACAAGTGGCACCACGTCCTGCTCACCGGCAACGAGGGCGTCCAAGTGCTCTTCGTGGACGGCGAATACCAAGGGCAGACGGCCAGTGGTGTCGAGACTCTGCGCCATTCCCGTGTGCTCATCGGCGGCGGCTACGCCTCCAGCGGATGGGACGGCCAGGCAGGCGGCTACCGTAACTTCACCGGCCAGATCGACGAAGTCGCCTTCTACGACAAGGCGCTCGTGCAACTCACTCAGGCGAGCGACGGCTCTTGGGGCTACCCGGTATGGCTCCAGTCCTCCATACTTAAGTACTTGAAATCCCCTGATACCCCGAACCGTCACATCCAGGCTCGTACAACCCTGGTCAACGGGACCGCCGATCAGTACCAGGGTGTGGCCATCGCTGATGCACCCGCCGGATACTGGAGCTTGGGCGAAGAAGACGGAACTACACTGCACAGCCAGGTCGGAGGGCCGGACACGAACGCGCGCTTCGTCCCCGACACGGGTACTCTCCGCCGCTCGTCGCTCCATGCGCCCGGGATCTTCGGGGTGGGGCAGGACAGTGGGGCCACGCTCGCCAGAGGCGGGCACATCGAGATCCCCGGCTCCATGCCTGCAGGCACCACCGACCTTTCAGTCGAAATGTGGTTCCGCACGTCCACCCCGTCGGCCGTACTGCTGGGGTTCCAGAACCAGCCCATCGGCCAGATCCCGACCTCCTGGCGCGCGGTGCTCAACATCGACGGCGCCGGCAAACTCCGCGGCGAGTTCTACCTCGCCAACGTCTCCGGAGCCACACCGATCGTCTCGGCGCAGACGGTGACGGACGGAGCATGGCACCACGTGGTGCTGTCCGGATCCGGCACGACGCAGGCCCTCTATCTGGACGGTGTCAAGGTCGGTTCCCTGAACGGCACGATCGCGGAGCAGTCACTTCGCTACGCCTACGTCGGTGGCGGCTACGGCAGTTCCGGCTGGATGGGCCTGCCCGCGAACACGTACTACTTCAACGGCGACATTGACGAGGTCGCTCTCTACCGCAAGTCGCTGACAGCCGATCAGGTATCCGCCCACTACCGCGCACAAGCCGAGGGCGCCGACTCCGGCCTGACGGCCACGATCACCCTCACCGACCCGAAGCAGAAGACCAGCAAGGCCGCGTACGACGCCCTGCACGGCCAACGCGTCGTCTCCCGCACCGACGCCACGGGCGCGGTCACCTCGTACGCCTACGACACCGGCGGCTTCCTGCACACGGTCACCGACCCCAACGGGCATGCCACCGTCACCGGCCACGACGCGCGCGGCAACACGGTGTCGACCACGACCTGCCGGGACGCCGACTCCTGCTGGACGAGTTTCTCCTCGTACCACCTCAACAGCAGTGACCCGCTCGACCCGCGCAACGACAAACCGCTGACCTACCGCGACCAGCGGTCGAGCGACTACCGCGACGACCGTTACCGCACCGCCTACACCTACAACTCCCTCGGCCTGCCGCTCACCGCGGTTCGCCCGGACAACAGCACGGCCTCCACCACCTACACCGCCGGCACCGAGACCGCGGTCGGCGGCGGAACCACCCCGGCCGGCCTGGTGTCGACGCAGACCACGCCGGGTGGCGCTAAGACGTCGTACCACTACTACGCCAACGGCGACCTGGCCGAGGTCATCTCGCCGTCCGGACTGGTCACGAAGTACACGTACGACGGGCTGGGCCGCAGAACCTCCGAGAAGCAGGTCTCCGACACCTTCCCGGACGGCGTGACCACGAGCTACGGATACGACGTGGCCTCCCGCATCGTCACCGAGACCGGCGCCGGAGTGAGGAACGAGATCACCGGCACCACCCACACCGCGAAGATCACCCGCGACTACGACGAGGACGGCAACCTGCTGTCCGAGACGACGAAGGACACCACCGGCGGCGACCCCGAACGCACCACCGCCTACCACTACAACGCGCACGGCCTGAACGACAGCGTCACCGACGCCGAGCAGCACACCACCCTGTTCGAACACGACGAACTGGGCCGTGTCACCGGGATGACCGACCCGGCGGGCACGCGCTTCACGTACACCTACACCGCTCGCGGACAGCACGCCACCACCGTCCTGAAGGGCTGGACCGGCGACCCGTCGGGCACCACCCGGGACCTGACCGTGGTGTCCAACGCCTACGACCCGGCCGGACGCCTGGCGTCCACGACCGACGCGATGGGCGCCACCACCGCCCACACCTACTTCGCTGACGGCCTGCCCGCCACCACCACGGCCAAGCAGGTAACCCAGGCCGACGGCACAAAGCGCGACATCGTCCTGGAGGCCAACACCTACGACCCGGCGGGCAACTTGACCCAGCAGGTCACGGGCGGCGGCAGGACCACACGGACGTACACGGTGGACGCGCTCGGCCGTACCAGGACCAGCGTTCTCGACCCAGGCGGCCTGAACCGGACGAGCACCTTCGCCTACGACGCCGACGACCGGTTGAAGGAGCAGACACAGACCATCTCCGGGAGCAAGAAGCTCACGACGACCGCGGAGTACGACTCGGCGGGCAACCCCACGAGGCAGACCATCACCGACGGCACCAGCGCGCACACCACCACCGGAACCTACGACCAGCGCGGTCTTCCGCTCACCACGGTCAGCCCGCGCGGCAACGTCACCGGAGCCGACGCGTCCGCGTACACCACCACCTACCGGTACGATGAACTCGGCCGCCTGGTGCAGGAGACTGTCCCGGCCGTCCAGGCCGAGGAGAACGGCGGCACGGCCACCACGGTCAAGCCGACCACGCTGACCGGCTACAACACCTTCGGTGAGGCCACCGAGACGAAGGACGCCCGAGAGAAGGTGGCCCGGGCGGAGGTCGACCGGCTCGGCCGCACGACCGCCGTGACCCTGCCCGACTACACACCGTCGGGCGGCAGCACCGCGCTCACCGCGACCACCCGCACCACCTACACCGCACTCGGCCTGCCCCAATCGGTCACCGACCCGCTGGGCCGTACCACCCGCTACGGCTACGACCAGTTCGGCCAACTCACCAGCAGGACCGACCCGGTCGCGAACCCGGCGGACGCCCTGCGGGCACAGTCCGACTACGGCCTGGTCGCCGGCCCGGTCACGAACGCCGAAGGCGGCGGCGTGACCCGCTACACCTGGACGCCCACCGGTCTCCAGCTCTCCGCCACGGACCCGACGGGTGCCCGCACCGAGGCCACCTACGACGAGCTCGGGCGGCAGCTGACCGCCACCACGATCGAGCGCTACCCGAACCGGCTGAACCTGGTCACCCGCTACACCTGGGACGACGCGGACAACCAGACCGCCTCGACGACACCGGGCGGCATCACCACCACCAGCACCTACAACCCGGCGGGTGAGGCCAAGTCCGTGACGGACCCGGTCGGCACCACCAGGTTCGACTACGACGGCCTCGGCCGCCCGACCGAGACCGTCGACGCGACTAACCGCCGGACGACCACCACCTACGACGCCCTCGATGACGTCACCGCGTCCACCGACTACGGCACGGGTACCACCGCGCTGCGTACGACAACCGCCGAATACGACGCCGACGGCAACCGCACGGCCGTGGTCTCCCCGGAGACCAAGGCCCGGACCACCTTCACGTACGACGCGCTGGGCCGGATGACCAAACAGGTCGAGCCCGTCTCCGGCAGCGAGTCGATCACGACGACCTTTGGTTACGACGCGACCGGCAATCGCACACGTTTCACCGATGGCCGGGGCAACACCACCGTCTACACCTTCAACTCCTGGGGCCTGCCAGAGTCCACGATCGAACCGGCCACGACCGCCCACCCGAACGCCGCCGACCGCACCTGGACGACTGTCTACGACAAGGCGGGCCAGGCGGTGACGGAACTCCTGCCGGGCAGGGTGAAGCGCGAGCGCGCCTACGACGGCCTGGGTCGCCTCGTCCGCGAGACCGGCACCGGCGCGGAAGCGGCCACCACCGACCGCACTCTCGGCTACGACCTCGCGGGCCGGCTGACCTCCGTCGGCTCCGACGATCCGCTCACCCCGAGCACCTACACCTACAACGACCGCGGCCAGCTCCTGACCGCGAACGGCCCCGCCGGCGTCGTGAACTACACCTACGACGCCGACGGCAACATGACAGAGCGGAGGGACGCCAAGAACACCACCTCCTACGGGTACGACTCGGCGGGCCGGCTCGAGTGGCTGTGGAACTGGATGACCCGTGCGGACATCTGGTACGAGTGGGACGCCGCAGGCCGCCCCGTCATGGAGCAGTACGCAATCCAACCCGAGGGATCCACCGAGTGGGTGGAGTCGGCCCGGCGCAGCTACGGCTACGACAGCCTCGGACGTCTCACCGACGACATCATCACCACACCGGACGAGACGACCAACATCGCAACCACCACCTACGCCTATGACCTGGACGACCAACTGACGTGGAAGAAGACCACCGGCACGGCAGGAGCGGGGGAGCACGTCTACGGCTATGACCAGGCCGGACGCCTGTCCTACTGGACCGGCGGTGACCGGACCACACACTACGAATGGGACGCGGCCGGCAACCGGGTCGAGGCCGGGCCGGTCACGGCGGCGTATGACGAACGCAACCGCCTGCTGACCGACGGCTCCTCCACCTACCGCTACACCGCACGTGGCACGCTCGCCACGGTCGAGACGGGAACCGACTCCCGGTCTCTCACCTTCGACGCCTTCGAGCGCAAGGTGACGGACGGGTCGTCGACGTACACCTACGACTCACTGGACCGTGTTGCCAAGAACGGGTCCACCGCGTTCCGCTACGACGGCGGCTCCAACAACCTCCTCGGTGACGGCACCACGGACTACAGCCGCACACCAGGCGGCTCCCTGCTCGCCAGCACCGATGGCACCACCACCCAGTGGTCCGTCACCGACCAGCACACCGACCTCGTCGCGGGCCTGTCTGTCGACGGCACCGAGGTCACCGGTTCCACGGCCTACGACCCCTTCGGTACGAAGACCGCCACCGAGGGCAGCATGCCTGCCGTCGGCTACCAGTCCGGCTGGACCGACCCGGCCAGCGGCGACGTCAATATGGCCGCTCGCTGGTACCAGCCGAGGACCGGCACCTTCGCCTCTCGTGACACCTGGCAACTCGACGGTTCCCCTTCTGTGGAACTCAACCGCTACCTCTACGCGGATGCGGGCCCGCTCAACGGCATCGACCCCACTGGTCACAACCGTGCCTGCGCCTGCGGAGGGGCAGGGATCTTTGTGCGCAGTGGTAGCGGCGTACGGGTGGGCGGCGGCAGCGGCGCACGAGTGGGCGGCAGCCGTCCCCGGACCACCAAATCGACAAAGCCCAAATCCCGAAACAAGTCCCGGGGAAGAACCCCATACCGTAACCGTGACTACGACATGTGCAGTTCCAGGAACCCGCGTTGCGTCAAGCCTCGCCCTGGAAACCACCCCAAGCCCGTCCGTAGCACCACACCTTCCCGGGGCACGGCCGGCCGCTGCACCACCACGTCCTGCGGCACACGCAGCTACTCTCCCACCACCCCTTACCGCAGCACCGGCGGCCCCACCCGCACCGGCGGCCCCACCCGCACCGGCGGAACCCCGCGCACCGGCACGATCAAGCCCCCCAAGCCGCCCACACCCCAGAATCCCAACCGCGGCAGGAATCCCACTACCGCACCCGTCCGCCCCGCCCCCAAGCCAAGCGTCGACACCGCACGCATCCAGCAGCAAGCACTGCAACAGGCAGTGGTCCTGGACCAACGACACGCCATTGAAATGGCCCTGGGCGGGACGCAGCCGTTCACTCCAGACGCGGTCGAGATTGCTGCTGACTACAGTCAGTCTCGTATGGTGACTACGCAGGACGACTACGAGTTCGCTCCGGACTCGGCGTCTGCAGTGACCAGGTCAAGCTGCCGAAAGGGCAACACGGCAGTGCACTACATGCCGTTGGACGAACTTGGCAGAGCACAGGGGATGTTCGCCTGCCTCAACAAGGATGACTACAACTACGTCAAGTCGGAGAAGATCGACGGGATAATGGGTGTGCAATCCGACTGGGTCCTCAACAGCAACGAAACGATGATTGTCGGCACGTCAGCGGAGTACCCCATCGACTGGGAGCACATCCCTCAAGGCTACAGTGGCGGTAAAGGGCTCCACCGCGGTCACTTGCTGGCCCGCTCGCTCGGCGGCGACGGTAACGACTTGCGTAACCTGGTCCCCCTGTATGCCAAGGTGAACACGCCTGCGATGAGCGGTTATGAGAGCGACTTGGAGGAACGAGTTCAAAAGGGAGAGACTATTTACTACCAAGTGGTTCCACATTACGAAGGGAACAACCCGATACCGGACTATTTGGACCTTCGGTGGGTTGGCAACATAGATGGAGCTGGCGGTGTGCGACTCCATAATGTGCCGAGCTAGTCGTAGAGGAGAGCATGCATGTCCTGGATCGCCCAACTTGTGGTGGCCGTTGGATGGCATCCACGCAATCTCAATGTTGAGTGGGCCACGATCGAGACCCGTCTCGGGACGCAGTTGCCCGCTGATTACCGAGACTTCTGTGAGGCTTTTGGCGCCGGTGAGTTCTGTGACTACCTCACCGTCTACGCCTCAGCCGGCGGCGCGGACTCGGAACTGGTCGACTCGCAGGAAACAAACCGGCGGATCATCGTTGAGCACCCGGTGGTGGCGAAAGGCTACCTCCCCTACGGTCTGTACCAGCCCGGCGTACAGGGTGGCATTCTCCAGTGGGGCGCAAGTGTCCAAGGCGATGAGTTCGCCTGGCTTGCACACAGCACCACGGCCCCAGAGACCTGGCCGGTACTGGCCCGTGATGACGCCGGAGGATGGCAGCGGTTCGATATGTCAATGGGTAAGTTCTTGTATCGGCTGCTTGCTGACGAGTCATTCGAAGGGTTCGGGGGTTTTGGAGCGGTCGGGCAGACGAGCCCTCCGTTCTTCACGCCCCGCTCCTGACCTCGGTCGTGCATCTGGCTTCGATTCGTCAGCCGGATTCGGTCGTTGATCGATCCGGCGGTTCGCCCGTAATGTTCTTGGCCGTTGCGTGACCCGCACTGGCGGATCTGCTCGGCCATGCCATCGCCCCACATTTATGTCCTTCCCGTGAGACGGTGGGTTGAACAGACGCGCGCGCCGCAACATAGAATTTTGGTAACACCCTTGTAGTTCACCAAGCGTGCTCAACGTGTGACTGGCAGGACTTCGAAGCGCCGCGCGCACGCCTGCTTTGAGAACGCAAGCGCCCGTACCTGAGTCGACCGGTGCGGGACGCGGTCTGCGGGGCTTGGGACACCCATCCTGCTGAAAGTGTGAACACACGGCCGGTGAATGTACCTCACGCGCTCGCATGAGCGGCATGCGAACACTGAAGGCCGAGATGCTCACCCTTCTTGGAGGGGGTAGGTGCCCCCTGGCCGGGTCAAGGGGGCGTGTCCCACGACGTGATGCGGGCGATCGGGCCCTTCGCATTCTGGCACGAGGACCGTGACAGTCTCCGGGAAGGACGCAGCCCGCGAAGTACTCCGCTGAGACGGGTCGCGCACTTGACTCGGCGAAGTCAGCCGTCCCCTACCTACGGATTTCGACACCTTGACCCCTGCACCACCCGCGGAACGCCATCCGTTGCCGCTGGGCGTCAGGTCTGGGCGGCGTACGAGGCAAAGCCGTTCCATGCGGTGGGGGAGAGGGTGAGTTGCGGGCCGCGCTTGTCCTTGGAGTCCCGGACGTGGACCGTAGTGGGAGTGAGGGCGACCTCGATGCAAGCGTCGCCGTCGGAGCCGCTGTGACTGCTCTTGAACCAAGTCAGGTCGGACGTACTGCTCATGGCGCTCCTCGCATTCGCTTCAACAGGCTTCGCGAGTCCTCGGGGTTGAGAGCCTGTGAGCGCAGTTTTGCATACCGCTGGAGCATGATGCTGACCTCGTCCGGGTCCGTGATCAGAAGCCCGCCACGCTGCCCTTCTGCGTACCCGAACCATCGGTGGTCCGGGGTCTCCAGCAACATCAACGGCCCGTCGAATCCCGAGTGATCGGGCTGTCGTAGCGGCATGACCTGCAACTCGACATTGAAACGGCTCGACTGAACGATCAAGTGGTCGATCAGCTCGCGCGTGACGTCGTCGCCACCTGTCGCGCGCTCGATGAGCGCCTGCTCGACGATGAAGCTGAACGCGATGGGCGGCTTGTGGTCCAGGAGCCGCTGCCGTTCCAGACGTGCGGCCACCTGGTGATCCACTTGATCCGCCTCCTTGACCGGTGGGACGCTCGCGGTGACCGCTCGGGCGTAGGCCTCCGTCTGCAGGAACCCAGGGATGACGCGGCACTCGTACGTCCAGTAGGTGATGGCGGACCTCTCCAGGCGGGCCCATTGCCGGAACCACGCCGCCAGCCCCGGTTGCCGTGCCAGATGGCTCGCGGCCTTCCGCAGCGCGCCCGTGTTGCCCAGGGCCTGCTCCGCCCGTTCCACGAAGGCCGGGTCCGGCATGCGGCGGCCCAACTCCACCGAGGCCACCGTGTGTTTGGAGAAGCGGACCTGCTCGCCCAGTTCCGCCCGACTCAGGCCGGCGTGCTCCCGCAACGCCTGGACGACTGCGCCGAACGTCCGCAGACTGTCCGAGCACTCGGGCTCGCCGCCCGTAACCGTCCCCACCGTGCTGTCCGCCACCATCGGCCACCTCCCGTGCACCCGCCTCGCCGTACACATCGAGCAACGACCGCGCTCACGGATAGTCACATGTACTGCCCAGTCCGCAACCGCGTACGTCGTCGCGGCGTACGCAGTGTTTGCCTGGTGAAAGGGCGCCCTGAGCCGCCAGGTTGGGCCCATGACCGCACCATCCGCGCCTCAACGGCCGGTTACCGTACGACGTTCACCCAGCGCTTCAGCTGCACCCCGCTCGGCGCCCGCCTCGCCCGGCACCTCGCCCTCGCCCAACTGCACACCTGGGGTATCCCGCACGGCACCCCACCCTCCGACGCCGCCGCCACGATCGTCGGCGAGCTGACCGCCAACGCCGTGACCCACGGCCGTGTACCGGGCCGTGACTTCGAGCTGCGCCTGACGCACGCCCCAAGCGTCCTGCTGCGCATCGAGGTGTCCGACACCCGTACCGAACGCCGGCCACCGGGGCCCGCTGACCTGGCACCGTCATTGCCATCGCTCGACGAGGCTGGCCGGGGCTTGTTCCTCGTCGACGCGCTCGCCGACCGGTGGGAGGTGCTGGACCGTGTGTCCGGGGGCGTGGCCCTGCCCGGCAAGACCGCCCGCGTCGAACTCGACCTGCCGCCCGCGTGACGACGCAACCGAGCGGAATCCTGAGGGGCTTGCGGGTGTTGCTGGTCTACGCTGCCCCTTGTGATCGCCAAGCTGCAGTGTGTGGTGTTGGACTGTGCTGATGTCCTTGAACTGTCCCGGTTCTATCAGTCGCTTCTCGGTGGGGCGGTGAACCAGCCGGATCCGCGCTGGTCGCTCGACGACGGTTGGGCGACGCTTCACACCGATACGGGGCTCGTGCTCGCCTTCCAGCGCGTGGAAGACTATCGGCCACCGCAGTGGCCGGATCCCGCTCGGCCCCAGCAGTTCCACCTCGACCTGGGGGTCAAGGACCTCGACCAGGCCCAGGGAGACGTCCTCGGGCTGGGTGCCACGCTGCTCGACGTCGGTGACGGGGAACGCGGTTGGCGTGTTTTCGCGGATCCGGCAGGTCACCCGTTCTGTCTCGTCCGCGACTGATCGGAGGCGCCGACAGGTGCGGCCACCGTCTCGTCGTCAGCCCACTCAGACAGTCCGATGCAGGGTGACCGAAGGAACCGATCCCTGCCTCTGCTGAACACCGCCGGGTCCTTCCGGCTCCGGGTCCCCGCATGCCGTGCCGCATGCGGGGACCCGCGCCTTCCCGGCCGTATGCCGGTCCCACGGCTTCCTCCTCCTTTGACTGGTGTGTGGGCGGGGTCAGGAAAGGCCGGATGGGGTTCCGGTCAGTCCGGCCGGTCGTGGAGCAGGGCGGCCCGTAGGTCGTGCTCGGTGATCTGGTCGGTGGGGAGGGGGAGCGTCCAGTGGTGGGCCGTGCCGTCCATGGACAGTGCGGCGACGACGGTTTCCAGTGGTGGGCGGCCGGGTTCGGTGTACGCGAATTGGCGGATGATGACGGCGGTGTCGTCGTCCAGGCCGAGCAGGGCGCGCACGGTGTCCCTCAGTTCGCGCAGGTGCGGGCTCGGTCCGGTGGTTGCCGGGCGTGGTCGCAGTGGCATGGGGATACTCCTTGGTTCCGGTTGGTTCCGGGAGCACCCAGGACGCCGGTGTCCCGGGCGGCTTCGCGGTGGTTCACTCGGGTGGTGTGCGGAGGGAGGCCCGGTCCCAGGCGGGTGTCCTGACGGGAGGTCGGGCAGCGCGGTGTCGTCCGGCCGCGGTTGCCTGCCAGGTGGCGAGGAGCAGCAGCGTGCCGGTTTCGGCCAGGAGGCTGAGCAGGGACTGTGGGGCGGGCTGCAGACCGTGTTCGGTGAACCCGAAGACGCCCACGGTGCGGGAGGCCGCGAAGCCGCCGAGGGCGCCCAGGGCCACGCCGGCGGCAGCGACCCTCATCAGCGGCGGCATCCCGATCAGCAGCAGGGCGGCGACCGCGAAGGAGACGCTGGCCTGGAGCAGGAACAGGGGGCCGACGATGTGGGTGAAGCGGTACTCGTCGACGTAGAGCTGGGCGTGGATGTATCCGCTCGCGGCGAGCGTGGCGGCGATCGCCCAGCGCAGGGCCGGGGCGAGGAGTCTTCCGGTGGTCATGCCAGCCTCTCATCCTTGATCGCCAGTTCCCGGTCGCCCTGCCGGTAGCCGACGGTGCGAATGCCGAGTGCGTCCTTGAGCTGTCGGGCGGGGACGACCTGGGGGGTGGGGGCGGGGGCCCGGCCCGGCTTCGGCAGCGGGTAGGCCGTGGTGGTGGCGGAGTGGAACGTGATGTTGCCCTCCGTCTTGGTGAACAGCTGGTGGACGTGCCCGTTGAGGCAGGTGACGGAGGAGAAGCGGCGCAGCAGCGCGATGATCCGCAACGCGTCGTCCGTGCTCCAGCCCCACTTCGGGTACATGGCGAACAGCGGGATGTGGCTGAAGACCACGACGGGGGTGTCCGACGACAGTCCGGCGAGGTCCCTGCGGACGAATTCGATCTGCTCGTTGCCGAGGTGACCGAGTTTCTCGAGGCTCAGGGTGTTGACCAGGGCGATGAAGTGCACGCCGTGGGTGTCGAAGCTGTACCAGCCGTCGCCGAGCGTGCCCTTGCCGAAGGTCTGCCGGTAGGCACGGCCGGCGTCGCCGATGGAGTCGTGCTCGCCCGGCACGGTGAAGACGCGGTCCGTCTGCATGCCGGTCATCATCTGCCTGACCTGGTCGAACTGTGCCGCCGTGGACAGGTGGGTGAGGTCGCCGCTGTGCATGACGAAGTCGGGCCGGAAACCGAGCGAGTTGACCTGGTGGATCGCTTCGATGAAGGAGCCGGCCACGTCCGTGTTCGCCGGGCCCTGGAAGCCGATATGGCTGTCGGAGACCTGCACGAAGCGCAGTGCGCCGCTTGCCGTCGTGCCGTCTGCCGCCGTGCCGCCTGCCGTCGCGGCGGCAGCGGTGTTCCGGGAGTCGGCGATGTGGCTGATCACCTCTCCACTGGCCACGGTCAGTACCACGGCTCCGCCGAACCACCCCGCGTGCCGCAGGAGTTGGCGCCGGGTCATGCTGTTCGGCCCGGCGGGCTGTTCGGCATCGCCCACCGGTGCCGGGTCGCCGCTGTCGTGGTACTCGGTCATCGGGTCACCTCCACGGTGGCGGTCATGAACGGGTGGATGGTGCAGAGGTAGGCGTAGGTGCCGGGCTTGGTGAACCTGTAGCGGTAGGTGGCGTGGGTGGCCAGGGCGGCCGAGTGCAACGGACCGCCCGCTTTGGCGCTGGTGACGGTGTGGGCGTCGGTGTCCTGATTGGTCCAGGTCACCGTGGTGCCCACCTTGACCTTCAGCGTGGCCGGGGAGAACGCGAAGTTCTTGATCGCCACGGCGTCCCCGGCCACCGGCGCGGTCGACGCGCCCTTGCTCGGGGGGCTCATGTGCATGCTCATGCTGGGCATGGGTGAGGCGCCGTGAGCGGAGCCCGCCGCGTTTCCCGGCCTGGAGGCACCGGGCATCCCGGCCGTCTGGTGCTGACCCCGCCCAGGTGTGAGGGCGCCGGCACCGGTGGCCGAGGAATGCGACGACTGACCGCATGCGCTCAGGAGCACCAACGCGCCGACGGTGGCGGCGGTGGCGACGGCGAGTCCGGCAGCAGCGCGTGATCGGCGGCCTGGTGCACGAAGGTTCAGGTGCATGTGGTTCGTTCCTCGAAGTTGCGGGTGGTGTACGGCAGTTCCCCGTCCGCGGCCCGAGGGGGATGCGCCGCAGGTGGGCGACGCCCACTTTGGGGAATAGGCGAGAAACGCCGTGTATGTCAGCTCTTGCCTGACTTCACGGGTGGCGGGGGCGTGCGGTTCGGTCGGCAGGTGCTTTTTGTGGCGTTTCTTTGCGGGCGCGCGTTGTTCGCGGCGCACGCAGAGCGTCACGGCTGTCGCGCAGAGCGTCACAAGACAAAGTGGCGAATGTGCGTAATGATCGCCTTATGCCCTGGAGCTCCCGAAAACGTGGCCCAAGGACCGATCCGGATCGCTCCGCGCACCGTGTCCCTGGTAAAGGGACTCTTTCGGCCACGGACGAGGAACTGCTGCGCACTCTGTATGCCGAGCACGCAGGACCCCTGTTCCACTACGTGCTCCGGCTGACCTCGGGAGACTGGCAATGGGCGGAGGATGTCGTGCAGGAGACGTTGCTGCGGGCATGGCAGCATCCCGCCGCGTTCGACCCCGCCCGCGGCCCGGCCCGGGCGTGGCTGTGCACGGTCGCCCGGAACCTGGTCATCGACGCCCACCGGGCCCGGCAGGCCAGGCCGGCCGAGGCCGGCGGCGAGATGCTGGAGCGGGCCGCCGAGCAGACACCGGGCGAGGACGGGATCGAGCAGGCACTGCAGAGCTGGGCGGTGGCCGACGCCGTCCGGACGCTGTCCCCGGACCACCGTGCGGTCCTGCTGGAGACCTACTACCGGGGCCGGACCATGGCGGAGGCCGCACGGGTGCTGGGCATCCCGGTGGGCACCGTGAAGTCGCGGACGTACTACGCCCTGCACGCCCTGCGGCTGGTGTTGCGGGAACGGGGCATCGAGCCATGACCGTGGCATGCAGGAGGTGGCGACCATGAGCGCGGAGCACGACGCCCTCCGGCTGGCGCTGGGAGGATACGTCCTGGGTACGCTGCCCCCGGTGGAGAAGGAGCAGGTGCGCGACCACCTCGCGGGATGCGCCGAGTGCCGGGCGGAACACGCGCAGCTGGCGGGACTGCCCGCGCTGCTGGCGACGGTGACCGCGGCCGAAGCCGCGGGCCGGACGGTGCCGGCGGCCGACGGGGACCTGGTCGATCGGCTGGTGGCGCGGGCGGCCGAGAGTGCGCAGGGCGGCTCCCCGCCCGCACGGCCCGCCGCGGCCGCGGTGCCGCAGGCGCGCGAGGAGGGTGTGCTGGAGAGGTTGCTCCAGCAGGCCGCGGTCCGGCGCCGCAGGACGTGGCGGTTGCAACTGGCCGGGGCCGCCGCCTCCCTGATGCTCATCGCGGGAGCGGCCGGCGGCACCTGGCTGGCGACCATCGGGTCCGTGGGCAGTGAGGCGAAGCGGCCCGGACCGACCGCGCCGGCTCCCTCGCGCACCTTCTCCGGAAACGATTCCACCACCGGCGTCTCCGCCTCGGTGAAGGTCTCGCCCTCTGCCTGGGGCAGCGTCCTGCGGGTCTCCGCCAAGGGGGCGCCCGCCGGAATCACCTGTCGGCTGCAGGCGGTCGGGCCCGGCGGGGTCAGGGAGGACGGTGCCAGCTGGCGGGCGGGCGAGTACCCTCCCGGCACCGCGATCCCAGGAGCGGTCCCCATGTCGCCGGGTGCCATCGAGCACTTCGAGATCGTCGCTGGCAACGGTCAGAAGCTGGTCACGATCCGGGCGTGAGGTCGCCAGGAGACAGGAGCCCGCCCGACGCTGCGTCGGGCGGGCTCCTGGCGTACCGGACCGACTCCTTCCGGTGCGCCTGAGGCAAAGGAAGGCGGGCGGGATCAGCGCTCCGCCGGCATCGAACCGACCCTCAGGAAAATGAGTAAAAGGTGCGAATTGCTCGAACCGCTCGGTGTGCGCCGTGCGTGGAACTGACTGAGCGCTCCCCTGCAGGATCCGGCACACCGACTGTCCCCCGAAGCCGTTGGCGGCCCCCACGTTCCGGTCTCCGCACATCCACAGAAGAGCCAGAAGACCATGTTTGTGACCGATTCCCCCCGCCCGAGCTCACTGCTCCCCCAGCACTGCCGCCACGAGGCGCTGCTCACCCTGCCCGCGCAGGAGGCGCACGTCTCCGCCGCTCGTCACTTCGCGGCCGATCTGCTGGAGACCTGGAGTGTTCCCGAAAGCGAGCGGGACTCCGCCGTTCTCGTCGTCGACGAACTCGCCGCCAACGCCGCCCAGTACGGCCGCGAGCGCATGACCCTGCTGCTCGTCCTCGACAACGGCACTCTGCACATCGTGGTCAGTGACTCCGGGACGGCGGTGGAGCGCCCTCGCCCCGACATCGCCCCGGACGAGCACGGCCGCGGCACCGGCATCGTCCAGTACCTCGCACAGTCGATCGAGGTCCACCAGACGCGCAGCGGCCGCGAAGTCCGTGCCTGCCTGAGGTGCTCGACATGACCGGCCCCGGCCCCGGCGTACTGGGGGAGGACGTCACCCCGGACACCGGCGAGGACATCGACGCCCCGCCCCGGCAGGAGGCGTACGCGAACGTGCCCGACCTGCGCCGCGAGGCGTACCAGGTGCTCGCCCTCAGGGCCGGGCGCGACGGCCGCCGGGCCAGGACCGTCACCGGCCCGCCGGTCCGCCGACTCCGCGTCGTCCCGCAGACGGATTCGCGAGGAGCGCTCACCCGCGGCCGCGGAGTCCTTCCCGCCGAGTCGGCGTACGGCCTGGTGAGCGGGCCTGGCCACGGGTGGGGGCGGTGAACCCGCCACGGCGCCCCGCGCGACGCGGCCAGGCCGGGCGCAGGCGGCGCTCGCGGCCGGCCAG
>NZ_QFDQ01000199.1 GCF_003270085.1 Streptomyces triticisoli
TGGCGGTCCTGCGCGACGGCGCCCGGGAGTCGGCCCTGCGGCTGCGCGAGAAGGACTCCGCCACGGAGGTCCTCACGGGCGCGTCCGGGTCCCGGGGGGCGGCGGCGCGCCAGGCGTCCAGCCACTCGGGGCGCGAGCGGGCGAAGGCGGCCAGCCGGGTCGCGTACCGGTCGCGGTCCTCCCAGCGAACCTGCCGGCGGGTGGCGGCGAGCAGGCCGGCGGCGGGCCCGTACGCGCCCCGGGCGGCGGCGACCAGCACCGGGCCGAGGTGTTCGTCGGGCGCGTCGAGGAGCACCTCGTCGTCGGCGGGGAGTCCGGCGGCGGGGCACGGCGCGCCTCTGGCCGTACGGGTGGAGCGGATGAACAGAGGGAGCAGAGCCATGGTGTCGACCATTGAAAGCCGCAGGTCGCGGACGCGCCAGAGGGTGCGGGCAAGCCGGGGAAAGTTGTACGGCGGACGGTCAAGAGAGAGTAAAAGGTGCCCGCTCGGTGACTGAGGTTCCCGGACCGCACACCTAGTTCCGCCGCAGCAGCCGGGTCGCCCCCGCCGCCACCGTGGTGGCCAGGGTCCAGCCGAGGAGGATCAGGGCCGCGGCGAGCCACTGCCAGCCGCCGCTCAGCCGCCACTCGCTCGCCTGGCCGAGGTCGACGACCGGCAGGAGCAGGTCCAGGGCGAAGAGGGCGGGGTTCCACGGGGGATGCTCGCCCGGGTCGCCGGCCGGCCGGCCGGCGCGCGCGAACGCGAGCGAACCCGCCGCCCACAGCACGGCCATCCACACCGCGGCCCGGCCCGGCCGGTACCCGTAGGCCACCGTCCAGTCCTGGACGTAGCCCACGAGCTTGGCGGCGAGCGGCAGGGTCTCGCGGCGGCGGCGATGCTTGGCCAGCAGCACCTCGCGCGCGTCCTCGTCCTCGCCCGCCTCCCGCAACACGGCGGCCAGCCGCTCGTACGGCTCCGGGTTGTACTCGGCGGTCGCCGCCGCCACCCAGTCCAGGCGCTCGGTCAGCGGGAACGGGCCCCGCGGCACCAGGTTCTCGTAGACGAAGCCGCCCATGTGCAGACTGCCCGGGCCGGGCCAGCTGCTCGCCCGGTCGACGAGGGTGACGGTCCGCGCCCCGGACAGCACCACCTTGCCGCGCGCCGGTTTCTCCCCGAGGAAGCGCAGCTCGGGCGTCTGCACCCGGCGCAGCGACAGCTCCTGCTCGTCGGTGAAGGAGAACCGGGCCCGCTCCAGGTCGACCGCGTCCCCGAACCGCCCGTCGTCCAGCCGCACCCCGCCCCGGCACTCGAAGGGCTGGACCCGCGTCCCGCGCGCGGGGGTCGCACCGCTCGGCGGGCCGCCCAGGCCCGCCGGGGTGAGGTACAGGGTGCGCTCGACGGTCAGCTGGGGCGCGTTCAGCGCGAACCGCGCCTGCGCGCCCGCCAGCCGCGCCCCGCGCAGGTTCAGCGAGACGCCGATCTTCGCGCCGCGCAGGCTGAACTCGCCGTGCGCCCGCAGCAGCTCCGCCTGGAGGTCCTGGCCGACCGTCATCCCGTCGGCGGCGATCGAGCGGCCCGCGCGGTCCTGGTGCACGACCGCCTGGTTGAGCAGCAGATCCGTGCCGATCTGCGCGTCGGTGAGCCGTATCCCGCCCGGGAACCGGCAGCGCGGCAGGTGCAGATCGCCCTCGATGTGCACACGGGCCGCCTCCAGCCGCGGCACCGAGCAGTCCACCAGCCGTACGGTCGTGAAGCGGGCCTCCGGCAGGAGGACCTCCCGCTCGAACCGGCAGCCCTTCATCTCCACGTACGGCACCACGATGCCCCCGGCGAGGTCCAGGGAGCCCGCGATCCGCAGGCCGGTCAGCTTCAGGGACGACACCCGTCCGGCGAGCGCGGGCGGGCCGTCCAGCAGCAGCCAGCAGACGACACGCGCGCGTACGGTCCGCTCGGGGCCCCAGGGCAGTTCGCCGTGCGGGTCGTCGACCGCGGCGTCCCCGCTGCGCAGGTCGTACACGCTCCCGTTGCGGAAGGCCTGCCACATTCCCGCCTCGATGGCGGTCAGGTTCCCGGGCGTGTCCCTGGGCGTGTCCCCGGTGCGGGTGTCGGCCCCCTCGGTCACGGCCTTCCCTCCTTTCCCGGCTACTCGTGGGTTCTGCGGCGCGTACAACGGGTCATGCCCGCTGTGTGACGGACTGAACGCGAACAGTGACGAACCTTTTTCCGTGGGGGCCGGGGGAGACCGGAGTCCGGAAGTCGCGGGGTTCCGTATCAGCCACTGATACGGGCGGACGGGGCCCGTGCGCGGTCTGAGAGAATTGAAACCGTGATCTCCCGAATCGATCTGCGCGGCGACGCCCTTCCCGAGGGCCCTGCCCTGCGCGACCTGCTGCCCCGAGCCGACTTCGACGTATCGACCGCCCTGGAGAAGGTGCGTCCGATCTGCGAGGCCGTGCATCATCGTGGCGACGCGGCACTGATCGACTTCGCCGAGAAGTTCGACGGCGTACGGCTGGAATCGGTGCGGGTCCCGGCCCGGGCCCTCAAGGACGCGCTGGAGCGGCTGGACCCGGCCGTGCGCGCCGCCCTGGAGGAATCCATCCGGCGCGCCCGGCTCGTCCACCGCGAGCAGCGCCGCACCACCCGCACCACCCAGGTGGTGCCCGGCGGCTCGGTGACCGAGAAGTGGGTGCCGGTCGAGCGCGTCGGGCTGTACGCGCCGGGCGGCCGGTCGGTCTACCCGTCCTCCGTGATCATGAACGCCGTGCCCGCCCAGGAGGCCGGCGTCGAGTCGATCGCGCTCGCCTCCCCGCCTCAGGCGCCCGCTTTTGAAAATGATCCAGCCGACGGCCTGCCGCACCCGACGATCCTCGCCGCCTGCGCCCTCCTCGGCGTCGACGAGGTGTACGCGGCCGGTGGCGCCCAGGCCGTCGCGATGTTCGCGTACGGCACCGAGTCCTGCCCGCCCGCCAACATGGTCACCGGCCCCGGCAACATCTGGGTCGCCGCCGCCAAGCGCTACTTCACCGGCAGGATCGGCATCGACACCGAGGCCGGCCCGACCGAGATCGCGATCCTCGCCGACGCCACGGCCGACCCCGTGCACGTCGCCTCCGACCTGATCAGCCAGGCCGAGCACGACCCGCTGGCCGCCGCCGTCCTGGTCACCGACTCCGTGGAGCTCGCCGACGCGGTCGAGGAGGAGCTTCAGCCGCAGGTCGCGGCGACCAAGCACGTCGAGGACCGGATCCGCCCGGCCCTGTCCGGCAAGCAGTCCGCGATCGTCCTGGTCGACGGCCTGGACGAGGGCCTGCGCGTGGTCGACGCCTACGGCGCCGAGCACCTGGAGATCCAGACCGCCGACGCCGCCGCGGTCGCCGACCGGGTGCGCAACGCCGGCGCGATCTTCGTCGGCCCCTGGGCGCCGGTCTCCCTCGGCGACTACGCGGCCGGCTCCAACCACGTGCTGCCGACCGGCGGCTGCGCCTGCCACTCCTCCGGCCTGTCCGTGCAGTCCTTCCTGCGCGGCATCCACATCGTGGACTACACCGAGGACGCCCTCGCGGAGGTCGCCCACCACGTGGTGACGCTGGCCGAGGCGGAGGACCTGCCGGCGCACGGCGCGGCGATCAAGGCGAGGTTCGGGTGGAAGGTGCCGACGGCCAAGTGAGCTTCGAAATCGACGATCTTCCCGTCCGGGACGAGCTGCGCGGCAAGTCCCCCTACGGCGCGCCCCAGCTGGACGTCCCCGTACGGCTGAACACCAACGAGAACCCCTACCCGCTGCCCGAGCCGCTGGTCGAGCGGATCGCCGAGCGGGTGCGTGAGGCGGCCCGGAACCTGAACCGTTATCCGGACCGGGACGCGGTGGAACTGCGTACCGGACTCGCCCGGTACCTGACGAAGAGTTCCGGGTACCCCGTCGGCGTCGACAACGTGTGGGCGGCCAACGGTTCCAACGAGGTCATCCAGCAGCTGCTGCAGACCTTCGGCGGTCCGGGCCGCACCGCGATCGGCTTCGAGCCGTCGTACTCCATGCACACGCTCATCGCGCGCTCCACGGGCACGGGCTGGATCTCCGGGCCGCGGGCCGAGGACTTCACGATCGACCTCCCCGCCGCCGAGAAGGCGATCGCCGAGCACCGCCCGGACGTCGTCTTCGTCACCACACCCAACAACCCCACGGGCAACACGGTCCCGGCCGAGACGGTCCTCGCGCTGTACGAGGCCGCGCAGGCGGCGAAGCCGTCCATGGTGATCGTGGACGAGGCGTACGTCGAGTTCAGCCACGGCGCCTCGCTGCTGCCGCTGCTGGACGGCCGACCGCACCTCGTCGTCTCGCGGACCATGTCGAAGGCGTTCGGCGCCGCCGGGCTGCGCCTGGGCTACCTCGCCGCGCACCCGGCGGTCGTGGACGCCGTCCAGCTGGTCCGACTGCCGTACCACCTGTCGGCGGTCACGCAGGCGACGGCGCTGGCCGCCCTGGAACACACCGACACCCTGCTCGGCTACGTCGAGCAGCTGAAGTCCGAGCGTGACCGGCTGGTCGCCGAACTGCGTGCGACCGGCTACGAGGTGACGGAGTCGGACGCCAACTTCATCCAGTTCGGGCGGTTCGAGGACTCCCACACCGCCTGGCAGAGGATCCTGGACCGGGGTGTCCTGGTCCGTGACAACGGCGTACCGGGGTGGCTGCGGGTCACCGCCGGGACGCCGGCGGAGAACGACGCGTTCCTCGACGCGGTCCGCGAACTGAAGAAGGAACAGGAGCAGAGCACATGAGCCGCGTCGGACGCGTGGAGCGCACCACCAAGGAGACCTCGGTCCTCGTCGAGATCGACCTCGACGGCACCGGCAAGGCCGACATCGCCACCGGAGTCGGCTTCTACGACCACATGCTCGACCAGATCGCCCGGCACGGTCTGTTCGACCTGACCGTGAAGACCGACGGCGACCTGCACATCGACTCCCACCACACCATCGAGGACACCGCCCTCGCGCTCGGCGCCGCCTTCAGGCAGGCGCTCGGCGACAAGGCGGGCATCTACCGCTTCGGCAACTGCACGGTCCCGCTGGACGAGTCCCTCGCCCAGGTCACCGTCGACCTGTCCGGCCGCCCCTACCTGGTGCACACCGAGCCCGAGAAGATGGCGCCGATGATCGGCGAGTACGACACCACGATGACCCGGCACATCCTGGAGTCCTTCGTCGCCCAGGCCCAGATCGCGCTGCACGTGCACGTGCCCTACGGGCGCAACGCGCACCACATCGTGGAGTGCCAGTTCAAGGCGCTGGCCCGGGCCCTGCGGTACGCCTCCGAGCGGGATCCGCGCGCGGCGGGCATCATCCCGTCCACGAAGGGCGCGCTGTGACCGGTCTGTCGACCCTGCTGATCGTCGTCGGTCTGTTCCTGGTCGGCGGCATCATCTCCTTCGTCAAGCAGCAGATGCCCAAGAGCCTCGTCGTGCTGCTGTCCCTCGGTGCGGCGCTGTGCCTCGTCGCGGGCGTGATGCGGCTGGAGGTGTGGAATTGACCAACCCCGGCACGGCCAGGAAGGTCGTCGTCTTCGACTACGGCTTCGGCAACGTGCGCTCGGCCGAGCGGGCCCTCGCGCGCGCGGGGGCCGAGGTCGAGATCACCCGTGACTACGACAGGGCGATGAACGCCCACGGCCTGCTGGTGCCGGGCGTGGGCGCCTTCGACGCCTGCATGCGGGGACTGAAGGAGGCGCGCGGCGACTGGGTCATCGAGCGCCGGCTGGCCGGCGGGCGCCCGGTGCTGGGCATCTGCGTCGGCATGCAGATCCTCTTCGCGCGCGGCATCGAGCACGGGGTGGAGACCGAGGGCCTGGACGAGTGGCCCGGCACGGTCGAGCCGCTCCAGGCGGACGTCGTGCCCCACATGGGCTGGAACACCGTCGATGCGCCGGCCGGCTCGGAGCTGTTCGCCGGCCTGGACGCCGACGCCCGCTTCTACTTCGTGCACTCCTACGCCGTCCACGACTGGCGACTGGAGACGAACAACCCGGTGCTGCGTGCCCCCAAGGTCACCTGGGCCACCCACGGCAAGCCCTTCGTGGCCGCCGTGGAGAACGACGCCCTGTGGGCCACGCAGTTCCACCCCGAGAAGTCCGGCGACGCCGGAGCGCAGCTGCTGAACAACTGGATCGGAACCCTCTGATGGCTTCGAAGCTCGAACTCCTCCCCGCCGTCGACGTCCGCGACGGCCAGGCCGTCCGCCTCGTGCACGGCGAGTCCGGGACCGAGACCTCCTACGGCTCTCCCCTCGAGGCCGCCCTGACCTGGCAGCGCTCGGGCGCCGAGTGGCTGCACCTGGTCGACCTCGACGCCGCGTTCGGCACCGGCGACAACCGCGAGATGATCGCCGAGGTCGCCAAGGCGATGGACATCAAGGTGGAGCTGTCCGGCGGCATCCGCGACGACGACACGCTCGCCGCCGCCCTGGCCACGGGCTGCACGCGCGTGAACCTGGGGACCGCCGCCCTGGAGACCCCCGAGTGGGTCGCCAGGGTCATCGCCGAGCACGGCGACAGGATCGCGGTCGGCCTGGACGTACGGGGCACCACCCTGCGCGGCCGCGGCTGGACCCGCGACGGCGGCGACCTGTACGAGACGCTGGAGCGCCTCAACAAGGAGGGCTGCGCGCGCTACGTCGTCACCGACATCGCCAAGGACGGCACGCTGCAGGGCCCCAACCTGGAGCTGCTGAAGGACGTGTGCGCGGCGACGGACCGCCCGGTGGTGGCCTCCGGCGGCGTCTCCTCGCTCGACGACCTCCGTGCGATCGCCGACCTCGTGCCGCTCGGTGTCGAGGGCGCCATCGTCGGGAAGGCCCTGTACGCGAAGGCGTTCACCCTGGAAGAGGCCCTGGAGGCAGTGTCGCGATGACGTCCGATGCCGTACGGCGCGTGCAGAGCGGAAGTCCCTGGGAAGAGATCTTCGGTTTCGCGCGCGCCGTCGCGGCGGGCGACCGTGTTCTGGTGGCCGGCACGACGTCCTTCAAGGGCAGAGTGCTGTACGGGGAGGGCGACCCGTACGAACAGGCCAAGGTGGCTTTCACCAGCGCGGTGGAGGCGATCGGCAGGTTCGGGCTCGGCATCGAGTCCGTGATCCGTACGCGGATGTACCTGAGCCATGCGCGGGACGTGGACGACGTGGGCCGGGCCCACAAGGAACTGTTCGACCGGGTGCGTCCCGCCTCGACCCTGCTGGTCGTGGAGGGCTTCGTCGATCCGCGCATCCTGGTCGAAGTCGAAGTAGAGGCATACAGAGGAGCCGTGGAGTCATGACCCTGGCGGTCCGAGTCATCCCCTGCCTGGACGTGGACAACGGCCGGGTCGTCAAGGGCGTCAACTTCCAGAACCTGCGGGACGCGGGCGACCCCGTCGAGATGGCCAAGGTGTACGACGCCGAGGGCGCCGACGAGCTGACGTTCCTGGACATCACCGCGTCCTCGGGCAACCGGGAGACGACGTACGACGTGGTGCGCCGCACCGCCGAGCAGGTGTTCATCCCGCTGACGGTCGGCGGCGGCGTCCGTACGGCCGAGGACGTGGACCGGCTGCTGCGGGCGGGCGCGGACAAGGTGGGCGTCAACACGGCAGCGATCGCGCGCCCCGACCTGATCCGGGAGATCGCCGAGCGCTTCGGCCGTCAGGTGCTGGTCCTGTCGGTCGACGCCCGCCGGACCCCCTCCGGGAGCTTCGAGGTGACCACCCACGGCGGCCGCCGCGGCACCGGCATCGACGCGGTCGAGTGGGCCCACCGGGCGGCCGAACTGGGCGCGGGCGAGATCCTGCTCAACTCCATGGACGCCGACGGCACCAAGGACGGCTACGACCTGGAGATGATCACCGCCGTCCGCAAGCACGTCACGGTCCCGGTGATCGCCTCGGGCGGCGCCGGCCGGCTCACCGACTTCCCGCCGGCGATCGCCGCGGGCGCGGACGCGGTGCTGGCCGCCTCGGTGTTCCACTTCGGGGACCTGCGCATCGGACAGGTCAAGGAGACTCTGCGGGAAGCGGGACACCCGGTCCGTTGACCACCGTGCCCCCCACGTCCGACGGCACGGCCGCCGGAACATCCGCCGACGCGTCCGCGCCGGAGCGCCCCGCCCACCGTGACGGCAACGTCCTGCGATGGCTCGCCGCCTACACGGCCTCGATGCTCGGCGACAACATCTACTACATCGCCCTGTCCTGGGCGGCGGTCCGGGCGGGGACGCCCGCGCAGGCCGGGGTCGTCATGGCGGTCAGCGCGCTGCCCAGGGCCCTGCTCATGCTGGGCGGGGGAGTGGTCGCCGACCGGTTCGGGCCGCGCAGGGTCGTCATCGGCAGCGACGTCGTGCGGTGCGCGGCCGTGCTCGCGGTGGCGGCGCTGCTCTGGGCGACCGGCCCCGGGCTGTGGCCGCTGGCCGTGCTCGCCCTCGTCTTCGGCACCGTCGACGCCGTGTTCATGCCGGCCGTGGGCGCCCTCCCCGCGCGCGTGACGAGCCGGGGGCAGCTCGCGCGCGTGCAGGGCATGCGGGGGCTGGCGATCCGGTTCGCGAGCGTCGTCGGCGCGCCGCTCGGCGGTCTCGGCGTCGCGCTCGGGGGCGCGGCGGCGGCGTTCGGGCTCGCCGGGCTGCTGATCGCCGTGTCCGTGCCGCTGCTGGTCTCCATACGGATCCGGGAGCTGCCGCCGGACGACAGCGCGGGCACCGGCCCCGACACCGCCTGGCGGGACCTGGTGGGCGGCCTGCGCTACATCCGCCGCCACCGCGTCCTCGCCCCGCTGATGCTGGCCATCGCCCTCGGCGACCTCGGCTTCGTCGGCCCGCTCAACGTCGGCCTGGCCCTGCTGGCCGACGAGCGCGGCTGGGGCGCCTCCGGCATGGGCTGGGCGCTGGCCGGGTTCGGCGCCGGGGCGGGCGCGGCCTCGCTGTTGCTGACCGTGCGCGGCCGGCTGCCGCGCGCCGGACACGTGGCCGGGTACGCGATCATCGTCGGCTCCGTGGCCATCGGTGCCCTCGCCCACGCTCCGAGCGTCGTCGCCGCCACCGGGGTGGCCGTGCTGATCGGCCTCCTCACCGGCCTCAGCGGCGCCCTGTGCGGGGCACTGCTGCAGACCCAGTCCGACCCTGCCTACCTCGGGCGGGTCACCGCCGTGTCCGGTCTGGTCAGCCTGGGCCTCACGCCGCTGAGCATGCCGCTGTCCGCCGCGGCGATCGGGGTCTGGGGGACCGGCCCGGTGTTCGCCGTCAGCGCGGTGGTGTGCGGGCTGGGCGGTGTCGTCGCCCTGGCCGCCCGCGACCTGCGGCGCGTCGAACTGCCCCGCTGACCGCCGTCTCGCGGGGAGCGGGGCTCCGCGGGCGGCGGGTCGGAGTCCCGGGGTCAGAGTCCCAGCTGCTTGCTCTCCGACAGCTTCGAGATCGCGTCCTTGTCGCCTTCCACCTCGACGCGGGCGGCACTCTGCCGGCCGAACGCGAACAGCAGCAGCTCCGACGGCTCGCCCGTCACCGTCACCACCGGCGTGCCCCGGTGGGCGACGACCGTCTCCCCGTTGGGACGGCGCAGGACCAGGCCCGTCGGGATGCCCCGGCCCAGCAGCCGGGCGGTGCGCTCCAGGCGGGACCACAGGGTCTCCTGGAAGACCGGGTCGAGCTCGCGCGGCGACCAGTCGGGCTGGGCACGGCGCACGTCCTCGGCGTGGACGTAGAACTCGACGGTGTTGGCCACCTCGTCGATCTGCTTGAGCTGGAAGGGTGAGAAGCGCGGCGGGCCGGTACGGATCAGCTGGATCAGCTCCTCGTACGGCTTGGCCGTGTACTCCTCCATCACCTTCTGCAGACGGGGTGCGAGCTGCTTGATCAGCTGGCCGCCGACCGCGTCGGGGCGCCGCTCGCGCACCACCATGTGCGCGGCGAGGTCACGGGTGAGCCAGCCCTCGCAGAGGGTGGGCGCATCCGGACCGGCGGTCTCCAAGAGATCGGCGAGCAGAAGCCGTTCACGCTTGGCAAAGGTCGACATGGGGTCAGCCTACGACTACGCAGCGGGTCCGCACAGTGGACAACACGGCCACGCCGTCCGTCCCGCACGGCACAATGGCACCCATGACCAGCACGCCCGGAACACCCCCCACCAGCAGTCTCGCCCCCGAGATCGCGGCGCGCCTCAGGCGCAGCGCCGACGGACTCCTGCCCGCGATCGCCCAGCAGTACGACACCGGCGAGGTGCTGATGCTCGGCTGGATGGACGACGAGGCACTGCACCGCACGCTGACCACCGGCCGCTGCACCTACTGGTCGCGCAGCCGCCGGGAGTACTGGGTCAAGGGCGACACCTCCGGGCACGTGCAGCACGTCAGGTCCGTCGCCCTCGACTGCGACGCCGACACCGTGCTGGTCAAGGTCGACCAGGTGGGAGCCGCATGCCACACCGGCGACCGCACCTGCTTCGACGCCGACGTCCTGCTCAAGGACGTGCGGGACACCGGTTCCGGCGCACGGGCCGAAGGTCAGTAGGGTCGGCCGCCATGGACCTCGAGACGTTCCGCAAGCTGGCCGGCGACCGCCGCGTCATCCCGGTCACCCGCAAGCTCCTCGCCGACGGCGACACCCCGGTCGCGCTCTACCGCAAGCTCGCCGCCGAGCGCCCCGGCACCTTCCTGCTGGAGTCCGCCGAGAACGGCCGTACCGCGTACACCTGGTCCCGCTACTCCTTCGTCGGCGTCCGCAGCGCCGCCACCCTCACCGAGCGCGGCGGCCAGGCCCACTGGCTCGGCACGCCGCCGGTCGGCGTCCCCGCCGAGGGCGACCCGCTCGCCGCCCTGCGCGCCACCGTCGAGGCCCTGCACACCCCCCGCGACCTCGCCCAGGACCTGGGCCTGCCGCCCTTCACCGGCGGCATGGTCGGCTACCTCGGCTACGACATCGTGCGCCGCCTGGAGAAGATCGGCCCCGGCGAGCGGGACGGCAGTGATCCGACAAGCGTGCCCGAGCTGACCATGCTGCTCACCTCCGACCTCGCGGTCCTCGACCACTGGGACGGCACGGTCCTGCTGATCGCCAACGCGATCAACCACAACGACCTGGACACCGGCGTCGACGAGGCCCACGCCGACGCCGTGGCCCGCCTGGACGCCATGGAGGCGGACCTGTCCCGCCCCGTCGCCCAGCCCCCGGCCGCGCTGCCGCCCTCCGAACTGCCCGAGTACACCGCCCTGTGGGGCGGCAAGGACTTCCAGGCGGCCGTGGACGACGTCAAGGAGCGCATCCGCGCCGGCGAGGCCTTCCAGGTCGTCCCCTCGCAGCGCTTCGAGACGCCGTGCACGGCGAGCGCGCTGGACGTCTACCGCGTCCTGCGGGCCACCAACCCCTCGCCGTACATGTACCTGTTCCGTTTCGACGGATTCGACGTCGTCGGCTCCAGCCCGGAAGCGCTGGTGAAGGTCGAGGACGGGCGGGCCCTGGTGCACCCCATCGCCGGCACCCGGCCGCGCGGCGCCACCCCGCAGGAGGACCAGGCGCTGGCCGAGGAACTGCTCGCCGACCCCAAGGAGCGCGCAGAGCACCTGATGCTCGTCGACCTCGGACGCAACGACCTGGGCCGGGTCTGCGAACCGGGCTCCGTCGAGGTCGTCGACTTCATGTCCATCGAGCGGTACTCGCACGTGATGCACATCGTCTCCACCGTGACCGGGCGGGTCGCGGCGGGCCGTACCGCCTTCGACGTGCTCACCGCCTGCTTCCCGGCCGGCACCCTGTCCGGCGCGCCGAAGCCGCGGGCGATGCAGATCATCGACGAACTCGAGCCGTCCCGGCGCGGGCTGTACGGCGGCTGCGTCGGCTACCTGGACTTCGCCGGCGACTCCGACACCGCCATCGCCATCCGCACCGCCCTGCTGCGCGACGGCACGGCCTACGTCCAGGCGGGCGCCGGCATCGTCGCCGACTCCGACCCGGTCGCCGAGGACACCGAGTGCCGCAACAAGGCGGCAGCCGTACTGCGCGCCGTGCACACCGCCAACCGGCTGGAGCGGCAGGACGCTTCCCACGTCCCGCACGCGAACCCCCGGGTGACGGGTCACCCGGGGTCCGAGCGATAGTGGAGTACGTGACTGCTGCTGCGCCTGACCCCCGTCCCGAAGCCGCCCCCGCCCGGACCGGCCGCCGGAGCCTCGCCGTCGCCCTGCTGTGCGGGGCGCTCGGCGCGGCCGTGGCGCTGCTGGCCAGCCGGCAGCGCTGGGCGGAGGGCACCGCGACAGTGGCCGGCGGGGCCTTCCCCCTGACCGCCAAGGGCAGCGAGGTCACCGGTGTGCCCGCGGCGCTCGCCATAGTGGGCCTGGCCGCGCTCGTCGCCGTCTTCGCCGTCCGCCGCTCCGGCCGCGTCCTGGTCGCCGTCCTGCTCGCGCTGTCCGGCGCCGGCACGGTCGCCGCCGCCCTGCTCGGCGCCTCCGACAGCTCCGCCCTCGACGAGAAGGCCGCCCGGACCGCCGGCGACACCGCCGCGACCGCCGCCGCGCTCAGCCACACCGGCTGGCCCTACGTCGCGGCCACCGGCGGTGTGCTGCTCCTCCTCGCCGGCCTGCTCGCCCTGCGTTACGGCCGCCTGTGGCCGGCCATGTCCGGCCGCTACGAGCGCTCCGGGGCGCCCCGCTCCCGCGCGCCCCGCCCGGTCGACCCCGACCGCCCGGAGGACCTGTGGAAGGCCCTGGACCGCGGCGAGGACCCCACCGGCACCGAATCCGCCTGACCACCGCCCCGAGCGGCGCCTTCCCGCCATGAGGAAACATGTGAGGAAACGGGTGTGGCGAGGAGCCACCCCCGCTCACGGCACGTGCGCGCGTACGGGACAATGGACGCGAGCGTCCGGCTCAGACACGTATACAGCAACGAGGAGCAAGTCATGGCGGGCAGCAGCCACCACGGTCACACCCCGGCCGCCTGGACCGGTGTCATCATCGCCTTCATCGGTTTCTGCGTCGCGGGCGCCTTCATGGTCATGGCTCAGCCGGTCGGCTTCTGGGTCGGCATCGCCCTCACGCTGCTCGGCGCTGTCGTCGGCGGCATCATGCGCATGATGGGCCTCGGACAGAAGGACGAGCACCCGGTCCACCAGGTCGGAAGCAGGCAGGAGGACCGCGAGCCGGCCCGCGCCGAGAGCTGAGGTCCACTCGGCGGACCCGCAGGACGCGAGAGGTCGAGGGGCGGCCCCGGGCCGCCCCTCGCGCGCGCATGCGACCGATCCGGGGCAGAATGCGGGGCGTGAACGCCGACAGCCAGAGGGTGACGCACGGCCGGACGCCCATACCGCGCCCGAGGCGCACGCAGGACGAGCCGGCCGTCCCGATGCGCGCCACGGCCGTGCTGGGCCGGCTCGCCGTCCCCGCCGGGGTCCTGACCGCCGTCGCCGGCGCCTTCGCCTACGTCGGGGCCGTGGACCCCAACGAACCCGGCCACTACCCGGTGTGCCCCCTGCTGCGCTACGCGGGCGTCTACTGCCCCGGCTGCGGCGGGCTGCGCAGCGCCCACGCCATCGTCCACGGGGACGTCCCGGCGGCCCTGCACGCCAACGCCCTGGCCGTCGTGGCCTTCCTGGCCTTCGCCGTGCTCTGGACGCTCTGGGCGGTCCGCGCGGCCCGCGGGAGGCCACCGCGTTTCGCACCCGGGCCGGTGCACCTGTGGAGCCTCGGCGTGCTCCTGGTGGCGTTCACCGTTGTCCGGAACCTGCCGTTCGGCGGCTGGCTCCACCCTTGACCAGCCTTGATCGACCGGCGTATGTCCAGTTGGTGGGATCGCCGCCGACCGGATGCGAGGCCCGCGCCCCGCTCCGGCTACCATCGCAGTGACCACCGGTTTTCGCCCGCTTGATCTACTTGGTCTGCCGGACCGCGCCGGATCCACTCGATTCGCCGGATCCGCCCGATCCGCCCCGGGCGGGCCGCCGGAGGCCGCTCGGTCAGAACAGTCCACCGTCTGGAAGGGGGCCGCTCGCGTGAGTGTGCTCGACGAGATCATCGACGGAGTCCGTGCCGACCTTTCGGAGCGGCAGGCGCGCGTCAGCCTCGACGAGCTCAAGGAGCGCGCGGCCAAGGCTCCCGCGGCCAAGGACGGCATGGCCGCGCTCAAGGGCGACGGCGTCAAGGTGATCTGCGAGGTCAAGCGCTCCAGCCCGTCCAAGGGCGCGCTGGCCGCGATCGCCGACCCGGCCGCTCTCGCCGCGGACTACGAGGCCGGCGGCGCCTCCGTCATCTCGGTGCTCACCGAGGAGCGCCGCTTCGGCGGTTCGCTGGCGGACCTGGAGGCGGTCCGCGCGCGCGTGGACGTCCCCCTTCTGCGCAAGGACTTCATCGTCACCTCGTACCAGCTGTGGGAGGCCCGGGCCTACGGCGCCGACCTCGCCCTGCTGATCGTCGCCGCCCTCGACCAGCCGGCCCTGGAGTCGCTGATCGAGCGCGCGGTGTCCATCGGACTCACCCCGCTCGTCGAGGCCCACGACGAGGAGGAGGTCGAGCGCGCAGTGGCCGCCGGCGCCAAGGTGATCGGCGTCAACGCGCGCAACCTGAAGACGCTCGAGGTCGACCGCGACACCTTCGAGCGCGTGGCGCCGGAGATCCCGGACGGCATCGTCAAGATCGCCGAGTCCGGAATCCGCGGCCCGCACGACCTCATCGCCTACGCCAACGCCGGCGCCGACGCGGTCCTGGTCGGCGAGTCCCTCGTCACCGGCCGCGACCCGAAGACGGCGGTCGCCGACCTGGTGGCGGCCGGGGCGCACCCGGCACTGCGGCACGGACGGAGCTGACCCGTGCCGCTCCGCACCCGGCCCTTCCGGGACCCGCACGCCCGCCTCGCGCGCGGCTGCCGGCCCCGGGGCTGCCGCGCGCCCGCACGGCGCGTGCACGGCCGCAGGGTGCGGTACCACATCGGCGACGAGCCGGGGCAGGTGAACGGCATGCGATGGCAGCGCCCCCGAAGGGGCGCGGGGTTGTGCCCGGTCATGCGGCTCCGCCGCGCGGGCGCGGCCGGCCACGGACGGCCGGCAGCCGCCTGACAACCCCGCCCCCACGGCGACTGGTGTCCACCCACTCACCGCACTCACCGTGAGGTTTCCGCATGCCCAGCGAGTTCTTCATCCCCGACCCGGAGGGCCAGGTCCCCAGCCCCGAAGGCTACTTCGGGGCGTTCGGCGGCAAGTTCATCCCGGAGGCGCTCGTCGCCGCCGTGGACGAGGTCGCCGTCGAGTACGACAAGGCGAAGGCCGACCCCGAGTTCGCCCGCGAGCTCGACGACCTGCTCGCCCACTACACCGGCCGGCCCAGCGCCCTGACCGAGGTGCCCCGCTTCGCCGAGCACGCCGGCGGTGCCCGCGTGTTCCTCAAGCGCGAGGACCTCAACCACACCGGCTCCCACAAGATCAACAATGTGCTCGGCCAGGCCCTGCTCACCAAGCGCATGGGCAAGACCCGCGTGATCGCGGAGACCGGTGCCGGCCAGCACGGCGTCGCGACCGCCACCGCCTGCGCCCTGTTCGGGCTTCAGTGCACGATCTACATGGGCGAGATCGACACCAGGCGGCAGGCCCTGAACGTCGCCCGGATGCGCATGCTCGGCGCCGAGGTGGTGGCCGTGAAGTCCGGCAGCCGCACCCTGAAGGACGCCATCAACGAGGCGTTCCGCGACTGGGTCGCCAACGTCGACCGCACCCACTACCTGTTCGGCACCGTCGCCGGGCCGCACCCCTTCCCGGCCATGGTCCGCGACTTCCACCGGGTCATCGGCGTCGAGGCCCGCCGCCAGCTCCTTCAGCGCGCCGGGCGCCTGCCCGACGCGGCCGTCGCCTGCGTCGGCGGCGGCTCCAACGCCATCGGCCTTTTCCACGCCTTCATCCCGGACACCGGCGTACGCCTCATCGGCTGCGAGCCCGCCGGGCACGGCGTCGAGACCGGCGAGCACGCGGCCACGCTGACCGCCGGCGAGCCCGGCATCCTGCACGGCTCCCGCTCCTACGTCCTGCAGGACGAGGAGGGCCAGATCACCGAGCCGTACTCGATCTCGGCCGGTCTGGACTACCCGGGCATCGGCCCCGAGCACTCCTACCTGAAGGACTCCGGGCGCGGCGAGTACCGCGCGATCACCGACGACGAGGCCATGCGGGCGCTGCGCCTGCTGTCGCGCACCGAGGGCATCATCCCGGCGATCGAGAGCGCCCACGCGCTGGCCGGCGCCCTTCAGGTCGGCCGGGAGCTGGGTGGGGACGGGCTGATCGTGGTCAACCTGTCCGGGCGCGGCGACAAGGACATGGACACCGCCGCCCGCTACTTCGACCTGTACGACACCGACGCCGAGGTGGCCGCCGACGAGGCCGACACCGCCGAGATCGAGGGGGACGCCAAGTGAGCGGCGCTGCATCAGCGGGCGGGAAGGGCCAGCTGCTGAACGACACCCTCGCGGGCGCCAGGGCGGAGGGCCGGTCCGCGCTCATCGCCTATCTGCCGGCCGGCTTCCCGACCGTGGACGGCGGCATCGACGCGATCAAGGCCGTCTTCGACGGCGGCGCGGACATCGTCGAGGTCGGGCTGCCGCACAGCGACCCGGTCCTGGACGGGCCCGTCATCCAGACCGCCGACGACATCGCGCTGCGCGGCGGCCTCAGGATCGCGGACGTGATGCGGACGGTCAGGGAGGCCCACGCGGCCACCGGCAAGCCCGTGCTCGTCATGACGTACTGGAACCCGGTCGACCGCTACGGCGTCGAGCGGTTCACCGCCGAGCTCGCCGAGGCGGGCGGCGCCGGCTGCATCCTGCCGGACCTGCCGGTCCAGGAGTCGGCGCCGTGGCGGGAGCACGCCGAGAAGCACGGCCTCGCGACGGTGTTCGTGGTGGCGCCCAGCAGCAAGGACGAGCGGCTCGCCGAGATCACCGCGGCGGGCTCCGGGTTCGTCTACGCCGCTTCGCTGATGGGCGTCACCGGCACCCGCGAGTCGGTGGGCACGCAGGCCCGGGAACTGGTCGAGCGGACCCGGGCCACCGGCACCGGCCTGCCCGTGTGCGTCGGTCTCGGCGTCTCCAACCGCGCCCAGGCCGCCGAGGTCGCCGGCTTCGCCGACGGCGTGATCGTCGGCTCCGCCTTCGTCAAGCGGATGCTGGACGCCCCGGACCCCGCGGCCGGCCTCGAGGCGATCCGCGCGCTCGCCGGCGAGCTGGCGAGCGGCGTGCGCGGACAGGCCTAGCGAAAGATTCGGTCACCCGAACGGGTGGTCCTGGGGCCGGGGAGGCGCAATGCGCCTCCCCGGTTCGTTCTGGGGGTGTGAGCGAGAAGAACCATCAGGGAAAGCGCACCGCCCGGCAGCGGCTGGCGGTCGAGCGCGAGAAGCAGAAGGCCGCGGAGCGGCGGCGGCGCACGCTGATCGTGGCCGCGACCGTCGTGTGCGTCCTGGGGCTGGCGGCGGTGATCGGCCTGTTGGCCGCCAATTCCGGCAAGAGCAAGAAGAGCAGCGCGGGGCCGGTCGTCGCGCCCTCGGGCGCGCAGGGCAAGGACAGTCTGGCGATCCCGGTCGGCAAGGACGGCGCCAAGTCGACGCTCACCATCTGGGAGGACTTCCGCTGCCCGGCCTGCCAGGCCTTCGAGGCGGCGTACCGACCGGTGCTCCGTGAGCTGACCGGCTCCGGCAAGCTCAAAGTCGAGTACCACCTGGTCAGGCTGATCGACGGCAACCTCGGCGGCACCGGCTCGCTGCGCGCGGCCAACGCGGCGGCCTGCGCCCAGGACGCCGGGAAGTTCCCCGCGTACCACGACGTGCTGTTCGAGAACCAGCCCAAGGAAGCCGACGACGCCTACGCCGACAACGACAAGCTCATCCAGCTGGCCGGCAAGGTGAGCGGCCTGGACACCCCCGCCTTCACCACGTGCGTCAAGGGCGGCACGCACGACAGCTGGGTCGACAAGTCCCACGAGGCCTTCGGGAGCCACGCCTTCTCGGGCACCCCGACCGTCCTGCTGAACGGGAAGGACATCCTGCAGGACCGGACCATGACCCCGACGAAGCTGAAGCAGGAGGTGGAGGCGGCCGACAAGGGATGACAGAGGGACGACCGGCGGATGGCCGGGGGAGGACCGAACGAGAGCGAGGAGAGGAGTGCGGCGCCGGGCCTGTTATGGAGCCGTAGCCGGGCTGCTTGACGTGACCCCGCTCCGGCTGCGGTAGCGTCGACCCTGCCATGGAACTTGCCTACATTCCCAGTCCGTCGCGCGGGGTGCTGTACCTCGGCCCGATTCCGCTGCGCGGCTACGCGTTCTGCATCATCATCGGCGTCTTCGTTGCCGTCTGGCTCGGCAACAAGCGCTGGATCGCCCGTGGCGGGCGGGCCGGCACGGTGGCCGACATCGCAGTCTGGGCCGTACCGTTCGGCCTGGTCGGCGGCCGGCTCTACCACGTGATCACGGACTACGAGCTGTACTTCAGCGAGGGCCGTGACTGGGTGGACGCCCTCAAGGTGTGGGAGGGCGGTCTCGGCATCTGGGGCGCGATCGCGCTCGGCGCGCTGGGCGCGTGGATCGGCGCCCGGCGCCGGGGCATCCCGATGCCGGCGTACGCCGACGCGGTGGCGCCGGGCATCGCCTTCGCGCAGGCGATCGGCCGCTGGGGCAACTGGTTCAACCAGGAGCTGTACGGCCGGGAGACGGACGTTCCCTGGGCGGTGCACATCACCTCCGCGGCGGACGGCCGGGTGCCGGGGTACTACCACCCGACGTTCCTGTACGAGTCGCTGTGGTGCGTCGGTGTCGCGCTGCTGGTGATCTGGGCGGACCGCCGCTTCAGGATGGGGCACGGAAGGGCGTTCGCGCTGTACGTCGCCGCGTACTGCGCGGGCCGCTTCTGGATCGAGTACATGCGTGTCGACGAGGCCCACCACATCCTGGGCCTGCGGCTGAACAACTGGACCGCGATGATCGTCTTCCTGCTCGCGGTGGTCTACATCGGGGTGTCCGCCAAGAAGCGGCCGGGCCGGGAGGCCGAGGTCGAGCCGGGCGCCGAGGAGAGCGCCGAGGAGGACGCCGAGGCGCAGGATGCCGGGGACGCGAAGAAGGACGCGCCGGAAGCGTCCGGCGTGACCGAGGCGAGCGATGCGGCAGATGTGTCAGGTGTGACAGATGTGACAGAGGTGTCTGAAGTGGACGACGGAGCCGGGTCGGCGCGGAAGGGCTGACCGCCGGTCGTACGCGGACGAGGGCGCCCCGGACTCCGGGGCGCCCTCGTCGTGTCAGCACCGGCGGGCCAGTGCCAGGGTGCGCTGGGCCGCGGCCACCACCGCCGCGTCGATGAAGCGGCCGTCCGGCAGGGCCTGGGCACCGCGGTCCGTGGTGGCAGCCTTGACGATCGTCTCCGCTTCCTCCAGCTCTCGGTCGGTCGGCAGGTAGGCACGTTCGATGATCGGCAGCTGGCGGGGGTGGACGGCCGCGCGGCCGAGGAAGCCGAGGGCGCGGCCGTGCGCGCAGGAGGCCGCCAGGCCCTCCAGGTCACGGATGTCGGGGTGCACGGACTGGGCCGGCGGGGCGAGTCCGGCCGCGCGGGCGGCCACCACGACCCGGGCGCGGGACCAGTCCAGTCCGGAGTCCCGCTGCACGCCCAGGTCCGCCCGCAGGTCCGACTCGCCGATCGAGACGCCGCGCAGGCTGGGGTGCGCGGAGGCGATGGCGTAGGCGCGCTCGATGGCCAGGGCCGTCTCCAGGAGGGCGTACAGCGGGGGCCCCGGTCCGTCGGCCGGCGAGGGGCTCCGAGCGGTCTGTGCGCGTACCGCGACGCGGACGACCTGCTCGGCGGACGTCACCTTCGGCAGCCGCAGCCCGGCCAGACCCGGCCGGGGCGTCACCGCCGCCAGGTCCGCGGCGGCCAGCGGCCCGTCGACGGCGTTGACGCGCACGTGGACCGGGACCGGCGGCGGCTCGCTCAGCAGCTCGGCGGTGGCGGCGCGGGCGTACTCCTTGCGGTCCGGGGCGACCGCGTCCTCCAGGTCGACGACGACCACGTCCGCGCCGGAGGCGAGGGCCTTGGTGACGACGTGGGGGCGGTCGCCGGGGACGTACAGCCAGGTCAGCGGGGAGGGGACGAGGGACGTCACAGGGCGCCCTCCGTGCGCAGCGCGGCCAGTTCCTCCGGGGTGAGGCCCAGCTCGGTCAGCACCGCGTCCGTGTCCGCGCCGTGCGGACGGCCCGCCCAGCGGATGGCGCCCGGGGTGGCGGAGAGCCGGAAGAGGACGTTCTGCATGCGCAGCCGGCCGAGCTCCGGGTCGTACAGCGTGGTGAAGGTGCCCAGGGCCTGGTACTGCGGGTCGGCCATCACGTCCCGTACGTCCTGGATCGGCGCGATCGCCGCCTGGGCCTTCTCGAAGGCGGCCAGGACCTCGGTGCGGGTGTGCCGGGCGATCCAGCCGCCGACCGCCTCGTCGAGCACGTCGGCGTGCGCCGCCCGCTGAGCGCCGGTCGCGAACCACGGCTCCTCGATCAGCTCCGGGCGGCCCACCAGCCGCATCACACGTTCCGCGACCGACTGGGCGGAGGTCGAGACGGCCACCCAGGTGCCGTCCGAGGTGCGGTAGGTGTTGCGCGGGGCGTTGTTCTGGGTGCGGTTGCCGGTGCGGGGCTGGATGTGGCCGAGCTGGTCGTACCACAGGGGCTGCGGGCCGAGGACGGTCAGGATCGGCTCGATGATGGCCATGTCGACGATCTGTCCCTCGCCGGTGCGCTCCCGTGCCGCGAGCGCGGTCATCACCGCGTACGCCGTCGCCAGCCCCGCGATCGCGTCGGCGAGCCCGAACGGCGGGAGCGTCGGCGGTCCGTCCGGCTCGCCGGTGATCGCGGCGAACCCGCTCAGCGCCTCGGCGAGGGTGCCGAAGCCGGGGCGGGGCGCGTACGGGCCGAACTGTCCGAACCCGGTGACCCGGGCCAGGACCAGACGCGGATTGACCGCCGACAGCTCCGGCCAGCCCAGCCCCCACTTCTCCAGGGTGCCGGGCCGGAAGTTCTCCACGATCACGTCGGCGCCGGCGGCCAGCCGCAGCAGGGTGCGGCGGCCACCGGGCCTGGACAGGTCCAGCGTGATCGTGCGCTTGTTCCGGCCGAGCAGCTTCCACCACAGGCCGACACCGTTCTTCGACGGGCCGTGGCCGCGGGACGGGTCGGGTTTCGTCGGGTGCTCGACCTTGATCACCTCGGCGCCGAAGTCGCCGAGCATGGTGGCGGCGATCGGCCCGGCGAAGAGGGTGGCGAGATCGAGCACGCGGAGACCGGCGAGCGGCGGGGCCGTGGACTCCGCCTCGGGCGTGTGCGGCGTCATGGGCGGTACGCCTCCCGGTGGGTGAGCTCGGCCAGGGTGTCGAAGCCGATGCCGTTGAAGTCGCCGACGGAGGTGGCCAGCCGGTTCTTCAGCGGGGCCGTCCAGCGGTCGGGGAGAGCGGCCGGGGAACCGGTGAGCAGGGCGGCGACGGAGCCGGCCGTGGCGCCGTTGGAGTCGGTGTCCCAGCCGCCGGAGACGGCACGGCAGACGGAGCCGGTGAATTCGCCGTCGGCGTGGGTGAGGGCGGCGGCGATCAGGGCGGTGTTGGGGACGGCGTGGACCCAGTGGCAGGTGGCGGAGTGGGTGGCGTGGAGTTCGTCCACGACGGTGTCGAAGTCCTCGTGGGTCTGTGCCAGTCGGATGGCGTGGCGGACCGCCCGGGCGAGTCGGGAGCCGGGTGGTACGACGGTCAGGCCGGTGGCCAGACAGGCGTGGACGTCGTGCGTTCCGGTCGCCGCGGTGGCGATGACGGCGGCGGCGAACATCGCGGCGTAGACGCCGTTCGCGGTGTGGGTGAGGGTGGCGTCGCGGTGCGCCTGTTCGGCCGCGGCGGCCGGGGCGCCGGGGTTGGTCCAGCCGTGCAGGTCGGCGCGGATCAGGGCGCCGATCCACTCGCGGAAGGGGTTGCGGTGGCGGGCGGTGTGCGGGGGGTCGATGCCGAGGAGGAGGTTGCGGTAGGCGACGCGTTCGGCGGTGAAGGTGCGGCCGGCGGGGAGTTCGCCGAGCCAGAGGCGGGCTGCGTCGGTGGTGGTGAAGGCTCTGCCGTGGCGTTGCAGGAGGAGGAGGTTGAGGACGGGGTAGTTGAGGTCGTCGTCCTCGGGCATGCCGTCGATGTTCTCGGCGAGGGAGGTGGTCGCGGAGTGGCGGTTCCAGAGGTACTTGGCGAGGAGGTCGTCGGGGACGGCTTTTGCTGTGAACCAGGTGTTCAGGGGCCAGTTGCCGGTGGACCGGGCGAGTTGGCGGATGCCTTCCAGCGGGAGCTTTTCCACGGGCTTGCCCAGCAGGCAGCCTGCTGCTCGGCCCAGCCAGGCGGCTTCCAGACGGGCCCGGGTGGTGTGTGCTGTGGGAGTGGGGGCGCTCGCCCGCGCCGGCGGGGTGCCGCTGCGCCCACCCTTCCCCGAGCTCTCGGCTGCGCTCGAGCAGGGGGGACCCCCATCGCCCTGGGGGTCCCCCCAGGCGTTCAGCACTGGGGGAGGCACGAGACTGCCCGCAGGCTGGGCGGCACGACTGCCTGCAGGCTCTGCGCGTTGCGTCGGCCAGTCCGGGCACAGGGATCTGATCTTGGAGAGGTCTGTGGGTTCTGTGTCCGACAAGCTGCTGGGCAGCTCGGACAGTTCGTCCAGGAGGTCTTCTGCCAGGAGGCGTAGGTAGCGGGAGGCGGGCTGGGGGGACGCGCCCGCCCGGGGTGGGGCCTCCGGGCCGCCCGCGGCTCGCCAGCGGGCGGCGACGGCCGAGGGTTCGCGGCCGTCCTGGGCCGCCTGGCGCAGCTCGTGGCCCAGCAGGTCCTCCGGCTGGACCCAGGTCAGTCGGAGCATCCCGGCCCTCCCATCCCGGTGAACGCCCGCTCGTGGGCGCGGCGCCGCCGTACGTCCCGTTCGAAGATCTCCCGGGCCACCCCGGCCAGCGTGCGCCCCGGCTCCCACAGGTCCAGGCGGCTGGCCTCCGCCACCGTCTTCGCCCAGTCCTCCGGGACCGGCGAGCCCAGCGCTCCCGCCAGCGCCCCGGCCATCGTCGCGATGGAGTCGCAGTCGCGGCCGTAGTTCACCGCGCCGAGGACGGCCTGCCGGAAGTCGCCGCGGGCCACCGTCAGCATGCCCAGGGCGATGGGCAGTTCCTCGATCGCGTGCAACCGGGACGGGCGGCGAGCGCCCAGGGAGGGGTTGCGGTAGTCGGGGCCCACCGTGTCGTACGGCGCGACCGCCTCCCGCAGCGGGCCCAGCGCCGACTCGAAGTCGGTGTGGCGGCGGGCCACTTCGCAGACCTTCTCGATCGCGGCCCGGGTGCCGTCCTTCGCCGGCGACAGACACGCCGTCACCACCGAGTCCGGCGTCGCGCCCGGTGCGCACGCCGCCGCGACCCCGGCCGCGAGGACGCCCGCGGCCTCCCTGCCGTACGAGGACTGGTGGGCGCCGGCGATGTCGAGGGCCTCGGCGTACGCGGCCGCCGGGTTGGCCGCGTTGACCAGGCCGACCGGGGCCATGTACATCGCGGCGCCGCAGTTGACGATGTTGCCGGTGCCGGCCTCGCGGGGGTCGACGTGGCCGTAGTGCAGCCGTGCCACCAGCCACTTCTCCGCCAGGAAGATCCGGTGCAGCGGTAGCGCCTCCGCCTCCAGCTCCGGGATCCAGCGCGGGTTCGTCATCAGGTCGGGAACCAGGTGGTCGGCGATCGCGTAGGCGTCGAGGTGGTCGCGGACGCGCGCGTACACCCGCACCAGGGCGTGCGTCATCAGCGTGTCGTCGGTGACGTGGCCGTCTCCCTTGTGGTAGGGGGCGATGGGGCGGGCGGTGCGCCAGTCGTCGCCGTGCCAGGGGCCGACGATGCCGTGCACGCGGCCGCCGTGGCGTTCGAGGATTTGGTCGGGGGAGTGGCCCTCGACGGGGCCGCCGAGGGCGTCGCCGACGGCCGCTCCGACGAGCGCGCCGGTGATCCGCTCCTCCAGGCTCGCACCCCGGACCGCGTCTCGGACCGCACCCCGGACCGCGTCTCGGACCGCACCCCGGACCGCGTCTCGGGCCGTGTCTCGGCTCCGTTCTCCTCCGGTTGTCTCTCCTTTGGGTGTCATGCCCCGAATCATCCCCCCGGGGGCGTCGGTTGTTCGGCTTCGAGGAGTCCGGCGAGTTCCACGAGGTCGGTGCCGGTGAGGTGGGGCAGGACGCAGCCGGACAGGGTGCGGCAGGCCTCCCGCCAGGACTCCGGGACGGCCTCGGCGCCGCCCAGCGCACCGGTGAGCGCGCCCGCCAGGGCCGGGGCCGAGTCGGCCACCCGGGACAGGCAGGCGGCGGCCGGCAGTGCGTGGGCGATCCGGCCGCCCGCAGCGGTGGCCAGGGCGAGGGCGACCGGGACGGTCTCGGCGGCGGCGACGCCGTAGCTGTAGACGTGGTCGACGATCTGGTGCTCCAGCAGCGGTACGAGCGCGAACGCGCCCTCGGTGTCCTGGACGTCCCGGGCGAGGCGCAGGGCGTGCCGGGCGTTGCGGCCGATCTCCGTCTGCTCGGGCAGTTCGGCCAGCGCGGCCGTGACACAGGGCCCGACCTCCGCGCCCGCCAGCGCCAGGGCGAGCGCCGCGGCCATCGCGCGGGCGCCGTGGACGCCGTCGCCGTCCTGGGTGTAGCGGGCGTCGAACTCGGCCAGTGCGGCGGCGCGGTGGGGGTCGCCCGGGTGGGCGGTGGCCAGCACACAGGCCCGTACGCAGGCGGCGTCGTCGAAGTAGTGCGGGTTGTCGTGGCCGGTGGCGGGCGGGCGCAGTCCGGTCGCCAGGTTGCCGAGGCCGGCCCGCACGGAGATACGGGCGCGCAGCGGCAGCACCGCCGACTCGATCTCGGGGGCGCGTTCGGCCGCCGCCGCGACCTCGCCGGCCAGGGTGTTCCAGGTCAGGTCGATCGCGGCCCTGGTGCGCCGTTCCCGGCTGAGGTCGCCGAGCACGCCGTCGTCCCCGGCCCGCAGCAGGGCCTCCGCCGCGAACACCGCCCACTCGGCGTCGTCGGAGGGGCCGAGCCGCAACGGCTCCGAGGGCTGGTTGAGGGCGATGGGGACGGGAAGCGTGGTGGTGGCGTTCTGCTCGGCGAAGGCATCCAGCTCACGGGTGAGCCGCCTGGTCCACTCGGGCATCCGGGCGGCCCGGTGCCGCCCCGCGGGCCATCCGGCGGCATCCCCCGCGGCCAGCCCGAGCAGCAGCCCCTCGATCCGGCGCGTCACGACGGGACCCCGCTTCTGTCGTCGGCGGTGAGGACGTGTGCGGCGGGGACGCGTAACCGCTCGGGACCTCCGTGCCGTACGTCCGCTCGCTCCACCAGCAGGTCCGCCACCTCCAGTACGTGCCGCCCGGTCATCGACGGCAGGCAGCTGCCGCGGACCGGGGTGATGGCCGCTGCCCAGGGTTCGGGGATGGCCGAGGCGCCCTGGGTCGCGCCCGCCAGGGCGCCGGCGACCGCTGCCGTGGTGTCGGCGTCGCGGCCCATGTTCACGGCGGTGAGGACGGCGTCGCGGAAGTCGCCGTCGGCTGCCGCGTACGCGCCGAAGGCGAGGGCGACCGCCTCGGGGGCCAGGTCGGACCAGGGGTAGCCGGCGACGACGACCGCGGAGCGGACCGCGCGTTCGCCTCGGTGGGCGGCGGCCGTGGCCCGGCGCAGCGAGCGGGCGGTCCAGGAGTCGTCCGGGACGACGGCGAGTGCGGCCGCCACGACCGCGACCGGCGGCGCGCCCGCCATCGCCGCCGCGACTCCGGCGGCCAC
>NZ_QFDQ01000200.1 GCF_003270085.1 Streptomyces triticisoli
GGCTCACGCACCGCGGGCACGCGCGCGCGTGCCGGGCGTCCGCGCTGGTCCCGCCCGGTGCGTCTCGCGCTGTCGGCCGCGCTGGCCGCCGGCGCGGTCGGCGGAGTCGCGACGGCGGCCACTACCGGCGTGCTGCCGACGCCGTTCGGCGGTGACGAGCAGCCGGTCCCCGGCGCCTCCGCCTCGGCCCGGGCGACGCCCGAACGCTCCTTGAGCCCGCCCACGCCCGGCGGCTCCTTCGGCGGCGACACCGGGAGCACCGCGGGCGACTCGGGTGCCACCCCCGGCCACGACGCCACCGCCGGCACCGACGACACCCGGGGCGGCACCGCCGGCGGGCAGGGCCGTCTGGTCTCGGCCTGCCGCGACCTGCGCGACGGCAAGGACCTGAACGCCGGCGGCAGGCGTGCCCTGGAGGAGGCGGCCGGCGGTTCCGCGCGCGTGTGGACGTACTGCAAGGGCGTCCTGAAGTCGGTCGACGACCGAACCGGTGGCACGGGCGGCAAGGGCCGGAGCGAGAACCAGGGCGGCGGCCAGGGCGGCCAGGAGGGCCAGAAGGGCCGCGGAGGCCAGGGCGACCAAGGCGGCCAGGGCGGCCAAGGTAACCAGAGCGGTCAGGGCGGCCAGGGCGGCCAAGGTAACCAGAGCGGTCAGGGCGGCCAGGGCGGCCAAGGTAACCAGAGCGGTCAGGGCGACCAGGGCGGTCAGGGCGACGACGAAGGCGGCCACAAAGGCCGCCACAAGGACGGTCACGAGCGCGGTAACGGAGGCGGCCACCGCCACGGGAAGAGCGCCGGCACGTCCCCGGCGCTCGCTCCGCAGCTCCCGAACAGAACGTCCGACACCTCGGCCGCCTCTCCCGATGCCCCCTCTGACCTGCGGTTTCGTACCTCGTGAAATTTCCTCTCGGTGAGGTGTGACGTTTTCGGCCGCCACAGCGCAGTAATGAGTGAGCCGACTGGTCATCGGCTGTCGCACAGAGCCGGGGTTCCCCCCGTACCCACGGCTCGTGCATCCGGCGCGGGCGGGACACGTTCCCCCGGTCCCGCCCGCGCCCCGCTTTCTCTTCTCACACGTCACCCGCAGCGGCCGAACCGCCGGGTGACCGTGTCGGTCCGCCCGGTCCGCGGCAGTCCGCGTCTGCTCTGGAAGCCCTTGGTGGCCTGTTCGGCCTGTTCGGCCTGTTCGGCCTGTTCCGTCGGATCGTCCGGATCATCCGGATCGTCGCAGGACCCGGTGGGCGGCCGGGTGGCCGGGAGCTCGATGTGCACCGGGGAGCGGTGCGTGCCGTCCGAGGCGGTACACCGGATGTCTCCCCACGCGTGACGGGCGGCGAACCACGGGGCAAGGTGGGGAGGGGAGACAGAGGACACAAGAAGGAGGAGCCGCCGGTCTGTGAGCAAGGTCCCAGCGTGGGGCACTCCACCCGGCGCACGGCCGCCGCTACAGTCCGTGGCGAGGGTCGGCCGTACCGGCGGGGAACTGGCGAGCAACCAAGAAATTCAGAACGCGGAGGCACACACCATGGCGCGCGAGTCGGAGTCCGGGCTGCCCATCGAGCCGGTCTACGGACCGGATGCCCTCAAGGGCTGGGAGCCGGCCGAGAAGCTGGGTGAGCCGGGGTCGTACCCGTTCACCCGCGGTGTGTACCCCACGATGTACACCGGCCGCCCCTGGACCATGCGCCAGTACGCCGGCTTCGGCACGGCCACCGAGTCCAACGCCCGCTACAAGCAGCTGATCGCCAACGGCACGATGGGCCTGTCCGTGGCCTTCGACCTGCCCACCCAGATGGGCCACGACTCCGACGCGCCGATCGCGCACGGCGAGGTCGGCAAGGTGGGCGTGGCCATCGACTCGATCGACGACATGCGGGTGCTGTTCGGCGGGATCCCGCTGGACAAGGTGTCGACGTCGATGACGATCAACGCCCCGGCCGCGCTGCTGCTGCTCCTGTACCAGCTGGTGGCGGAGGAGCAGGGCGTCCCGGCCGACAAGCTCACGGGCACGATCCAGAACGACGTGCTGAAGGAGTACATCGCGCGCGGGACGTACATCTTCCCGCCCAAGCCCTCGCTGCGGCTGATCGCGGACATCTTCAAGTACTGCCGGGCCGAGATCCCCAAGTGGAACACCATCTCGATCTCCGGCTACCACATGGCCGAGGCGGGTGCCTCGCCCGCGCAGGAGATCGCGTTCACCCTGGCCGACGGCATCGAGTACGTGCGCACGGCGGTCGCGGCCGGCATGGACGTCGACGACTTCGCACCCCGCCTGTCCTTCTTCTTCGTCGCCCGCACGACGATCCTGGAGGAGGTCGCCAAGTTCCGCGCGGCCCGCCGGATCTGGGCTCGGGTGATGAAGGAGGAGTTCGGCGCCAGGAACCCCAAGTCGCTGATGCTGCGCTTCCACACCCAGACGGCGGGCGTGCAGCTGACGGCCCAGCAGCCCGAGGTGAACCTGGTCCGCGTCGCCGTCCAGGGCCTGGCGGCGGTCCTCGGCGGCACCCAGTCCCTGCACACCAACTCCTTCGACGAGGCCATCGCGCTGCCCACGGACAAGAGCGCGCGCCTGGCCCTGCGCACGCAGCAGGTCCTGGCCTACGAGACGGACGTGACCGCGACGGTCGACCCCTTCGCCGGGTCGTACGTCATCGAGAAGATGACCGACGACGTCGAGGCGGCCGCGCTGGAGCTGATGCGGAAGGTCGAGGACCTCGGCGGCGCGGTCAACGCCATCGAGCACGGCTTCCAGAAGCAGGAGATCGAGCACAGCGCCTACCGCATCGCCCAGGAGACCGACTCCGGCGAGCGCGTCGTCGTCGGCGTCAACCGCTTCCAGCTCGACGAGGAGGAGCCGTACGAGCCGCTCCGCGTCGACCCGGCCATCGAGGCCCAGCAGGCCGAACGCCTGGCCAAGCTGCGCGCCGAACGCGACCAGACGGCGGTCGACACGGCCCTGTCCGCCCTGAAGAAGGCCGCCACGGGCGAGGACAACGTCCTGTACCCGATGAAGGAGGCCCTGCGGGCCCGGGCGACGGTGGGCGAGGTGTGCAACGCGCTCCGCGAGGTCTGGGGGAACTACGTGCCGTCGGACGCGTTCTGACCTGCACGACTCCTCCGAATGGGGGATCGGGGGCGGAAACCGCCCGTTCCCGGTCCCCGAGTCCGTCGGCGTGACCCTCGAACTCTCCGTCGACACCCTCCTCGACGGCGACGACCGACCGTCCGTCTCGTCCCACGGAACCCCCCGCCGGAGTGTCGTACCCCCGTGCGACACTCCTTTTCATGTTCGGCGTCGTTCACCTCCCCACCTACCTGGCGGGACTCGTCCTCATCGTCCTGCTCCCCGGGCCCAACTCGCTCTACGTGCTGTCCGTGGCCGCCCGGCGCGGCATACGCGCCGGGTACACCGCCGCGGCGGGTGTCTGGTGCGGGGACACCGTGCTCATGACGCTGGGGGCGGCCGGGGCCGCCTCCCTGCTGAAGGCGAACCCCGTGCTGTTCGGGATCGTGAAGTACGCCGGCGCCGGATACCTGACCTGGATCGCGATCGGCATGCTCCGGGCCGGCTGGGAGATGTGGCGGACCCGGCGGGAGAAGGCGGCGCAGGCGACCTCCGCCCCGGCGGCCGCCGACGAGCGGCCGTTCCGCCGGGCTCTGGTCGTCAGCCTCGTCAATCCCAAGGCGATCCTGTTCGTCATCGCCTTCTTCGTGCAGTTCGTCGACCCGAACTACGCCTACCCGGCGCTCTCCTTCGTCATCCTCGGCGCCTTCCTCCAGTTCGCCAGCTTCCTCTACCTCAGCGCCCTGATATTCAGCGGCACGAAGCTCGCCGCCGCGTTCCGCCGCCGCAGGAGCCTGTCGGCGACGACGACCTCGGCGGCCGGCGCCCTGTTCCTGGGCTTCGCGGTGAAGCTGTCCCTGGCGAGCGCGTAGCGCGGGGGCACCTCTGCACTACGCGCACAGGTCCGGCCGGGTCAGCCGAGCAGGTGCCGCAGGTTCAGCCTGCCCCACAGCAGACTGGTGGCGAACGACAGAGCCAGCACCGTGATCAGCAGACCGATCAGAAGCAGCCCCGCGACCGGTCCGCTCAGGTCCGGCGACACCAGCGGGGCGACCATCTCCTCGACGAACAGCACGTGCACCATGTACGCGCCGAGCGCGGCACCGGCCGACTTCCGCAGGAATGGCCGCCACTTCTCGGAGACCCGGACCCTGCTGATCAGGAGCAGTACGCAGAGGCTCATGACGGCGACGAACAAGTGTGCGTTGGGCATCACGTAATGGATCTGCGTGTTGTACCAGAGGGCCCCGGCCATGGTGAGCGGCAGCAGGGCGAACAGCGGCCACCGCCACCGCACGGCGCCGGCCGGGAGGGCGAACAGCAGCGCGCCCCCGACCGCGTACACCAGGGAGTAGGTGCCGAAGCCCCAGGCCGCCGACGGCATGTCGCGTCCCGTGACCTCGGCGAGCGTGGTCAGCACACTCGGCAGGACCGCGATGCCGAGCAGTGCCGCTCCGAGCCCCCAGGGCCGTTTCCCGGCCTTGACCAGCATCGCGAAGGCGAGCAGCGCGATGATCGGGATGTAGGTGTACATGAACCACAGGTGGTAGGCGGGCCGCACGGAGCCGAAGAGGGAGTTCGCCGCCAGCTCGGTCATCGGCCGGTCGTTGCGGTCCCGCAGCCAGGCCCAGACCAGATAGATCGCCGTCCACACGAAGAGCGGAACGGTGTTGCGCACGATTCTCCGCCACATCCGGGCGCTGTCGCGCGGGGGAGCGCCGACCAGCACGGCCCAGCCGGCGATGGCGAAGTACATGGGAACAGCGAACGGGTTGACCGCCTCGGCCACGTGACCCACCCAGTAGGACCCGGAGCCGTTGGCCGGGTTGTTGCCGGTGGAGTGGATGAACTGGGCGCCCACGTGCCCCAGCATGATCGTGGCGGAACAGATCAGCCGCATCAGGTCGATGTCGTAGCGGTGTTCCCGTGGTGCGGCGGTCCGCCCGGAAGGGGCGCCGGTCTGCTGCGGCAGCCGTACGGCTATGTCATTCGGCACTGCGCGACTCTCGAGGTGTCCGGTGTGAGGGAGTTGAAGAGCCGATGGCTCCACTGCGGCCCGTGGGTCCCGGTTGGTCGTCCGGGGCGGGTGAAGGGGCTGGTCGTCCGCCCGCGTCACCTCTTCCGGGCGCCGCGCCGTACCGCCTTGCGCACCACGCGCTTGGCACGGCTCACCCGGAGATTCGCGCGCGACCACGGGCGGCTGCCGGGAAGGCCGAGCTCGGCCAGCCGCGGTTCGGGGAAGTAGTGGCCGGGGCTGCCGGCCGGGTTGCTCCGCAACCAGTCGGCCGTCGACTCCCGCAGCTTTGGGTACGCCTTGGGCTGCATGCAGAAACCGATCGCCCGGACCAGCGGTGACAACGTCTTCGGGGCCGCGCCGACGAGAGCCGGGGTCTGACCGCGCTCCAGGTCGGGCACCAGGTGGTCGACCACGGCCAGGGGCACGCGGTTGCTGTTCGGGTAGGGCTGGAGACGCTCCGTCACCAGCGCGGTTCCGACCCTTGCGACGGGCACGCCGTAGTAGACGGAGGCGGTCACCATCGCCGTCGAGAAACAGCCGACGACGAGTGCGGGACGGCAGTGGTGGTACAGCGTCTCGGCCAGCAGCGGCGCGTCCAGCACGGTGAGCCGGACGCCGGCGTCCGCCGCCGCCTTGCTCAGCGCCTCCGAGTAGCCGGCGGGTGCCGTCGGATGGGGCTTGAAGACCACGGACCGGTGCCCGGCGCGCACGGCCCCGGTGAGCATGCGGACGTGGAGGTCCTCCTCCTCCCGCGGGCTCAGGATGCTGATCGCCGCCAGGTACTGGCCGAGGAGCACGGCCGTCGGCGCCTCCTGAAGGACGGGCGCCAACCGCGGGTCGTCCGCCGCGTCCCGGGAGATCTCGTCGAGCACGCCTCGGAACGCCTCGTCCGGGACGACCTCGGGCTCGACGCCGTACTCGGACAGCAGCAGCGGCCTCAGGCCGGGAATCAGGTCGAGATGGAGCAGTCGCCGGATGCGGCGCGCGATGGTCAGCGGCAGCCGGTCCCGGGTCGGGCCGTAGCTCATGAGGCCGTCGGCGTACACGTGGACGGCGCTCTCGGAGAAGATCGCCGCCAATGCGCGGGCCGGGTTGACCTGGATCGACTCGACGGCGAGCTCGATCAGGTCCCGTTCGTCGATGCCCCACAGCAGACGGAACGCCCTCTGCCACATCACCGTGTCGTTCTCCCGCGGACCCCAGGCACTGGGGTGGTGAGGGCTGATCGCCTCGTTCCAGCCGACCACCGAGTCGAACCGGCCGGTTATTCGCTCGTAGCCGTGCATCTCGTCGAGGCGCAGGGCCGTCTCCGGTACGGCGGCGTTGTTGGAGACCAGCAGGATGCGCCGGGCCCCGTCGCGTGGACCGAACAGGTCCGCGTCGAGCGCCGCGGCGAGAGTGGCCGCTCCGTAGAGGGTCGAGACCTGGAAGATCTGGGTCTTGCGAGGCATGGATCAGGCAGCCTTCCGCCCGTCACGCAGGCGGTTGAGCAACCTGCTCCGAGCGCTGTCGATGGTTCTGAGGGTCTCCTCGAGCGTGTGCTCGGGCATGCGGTGGAGCGCGGCTCTCGCCTCCCGCCGCAGTCGCCGGGCCGTCGAGGGCTCGTACTCGTTCGCCTTGTCGATGTGGAAGGCGATCATGGCGCAGTAGGTCCGTACGGCCTTGGGGAGGAAACGCTCGGCCTCCGGGTCCTTCAGCAGGTCCTTCAGCAGCGCGTCGTACGCGGGGATGAAATCCAGCTGACGGGAGTCCCTGATCTGGGTGAGCGAGGTCGCGACGCCCCGCCGGTAGAACACGCCGTGCAGACCGAGGGACGCGCACGTCCTGGCCTTCAGGTGCAGGTGCCAGGTCCACAACCGGTCCTCGGCCGTGCGCAGTTCGGTCGCGAAGCGCATGCCTCCGTCGTCGAAGAGGTGCCGGCGGTAGATCCCCGCCCAGACGAAGGGGTAGTCGACCATCGTCTCCGTGTCGGCCGGCGCTATCCCGTCGCGCGGATCCATCACGATGCCCCGCACCGGGGCCGGGGGTCGCCGGATCACCCGCTCGGTGCCGGTGGCCTGGACGTGGTCGGTACGGGCGAAGTCGCAGCCCAGTTCCTCCATGGCACACACCAGTTCGGCGAGGTGGCCCGGTCCGTACCAGTCGTCGCCGTCGAGGAACGTGATGAACTCACCGCTCGCCGCGTCGATACCGCTGTTGCGCGCCTGGGCTATGCCCATGTTCTTCTCGTGCCGGATCACCCTGGCGCCTCGATGTTTCTCCGCCCAGCGGTCGATCACCCATGGAGTGGAGTCCGTGGAGCAGTCGTCGACGAGCAGGAACTCGAAGTCGGGGTCCGCGTTGTTGGCGAGGCTGCGCAGCGTGCTCTCGGCGAACGCTTCCACATTGTGCAGGGGGACGACGACGGACAGTCTCGGCACGGGGGCCTCTCACGCTCGGAGGTCGGAGGTGGGGAGGGACAGGCTGACGATGCTGACGAAGGGGGTGGTGCCGCCCGAGTCGGAGGGATGAATTCCGTACACATCGACGATGAACTCTTGGTGCCTCACGTCCGGCCGAAGACCTCCCGCGGTCCTGCGGCTCCGCGGCCTTGTGGCCTTGTGGCCTCGGGGTCTTGCGGCTCCGCGGCCTTGCGGTCTTGCGGCCTCGCGGCTCCGCGGCCCCGTAGTCCCGCGGCCCCGCAGGACCTCAGCCCCACACGGCCTTCTTCAGCGCCCGCGCCCGCCGTGCCATCCGGCGCGCGGTGGAGCTGCGGGGCAGGAACGCCAGCTGTTTCGGGATGCCACCGGGAAGCCCCAGCGAGGTGAGCCGCCCGCGCCTGAAGTAGCGCTGGGTGCGCGGGCCGAAGTGCTGCGCGAGGTAACGTTCCGCGGCCGGGCGCAGAGCCGGGTGGATCTGCGGCTGCACGGTGAAGCCGACGGCGGTGACCAGGCCGTTCAGCTCGCCGGCGGGAATGGCGTCCTCGCCCCTGCCGGACTCCAGGTCCGGCAGCAGCGCGTCGGCCAGGACGGCGGGGACCCGGTTGCCGTCCTGGTGGGGCGTCAGGCGGTCGAGAAGCGCCTCGGTGCCGACGCGGGCGACCGGCAGGCCGTAGAACGCGGAGGCCGTGAACAGCGCGGTCGAGAAGCAGCCGACGACCAGCGCGGGACGCGCCGCCTCGAAGAGCACCTCGGCGAGGACGGGCGTGTCCAGGACGGTGAGGTCCACGCCGAGCTTCTCGGCTTCCGTCTCGAGGGCGCGGCTGCAGCGGACCGGCGCGGTCGGGTGCGGCTTGAAGACGACGGTGCCATGACCGTGCTCGACAGCTCCCCGCACCATCCGCACGTGCAGGTCCTCCTCCTCCGCGGGAGAAAGGATGCCGAGGGCGGACAGACACTGGCCGAGCAGCAGCGCCGCGTTGTCCGGCAGAGCGGGCAACGCGCCGACGGATTCGGACAGTCCGCTCACCGCCTTCAGGAAGGCGGGCGTCGGCACCACGCGCGCCGGCACGTCGAACTCGGTCAGCAGCATCGGCCTGAGGCCCGGCACCAGGTCCGGGTGCAGCAGCTGCCGTACACGCGTGCCGACCAGCGGGTCGAGCTTGTCGCGCGTGGGGCCGTAGCTCGTCAGACCGTCGGCGTAGACGTGGATCGGGGCCCCGGTGAACAGCTGGGCCACCGTCAGGGCCGGGCCGGCCTGGAGGGACTCCAGGACCAGCTCCACGCGGTCGTCACCGAGCCCCCACCGCAGCCGCAGATGGCGCTCGAGGAGCGGGATGTCGTCGGAGCGTGGCGTCCAGACCCCAGGATGGAAGGGACGGACGACCTCGTTCCAGGACAGCACGTCGTCGAAGTGGTCGCGCAGCGGCGCGAAGCCCGGCATCTCGTCCAGGGCCGGTGTGGTCTCCGGGTTCGCGGAGTTGTTGAAGACCAGCAGCACCCGCCGCTCCGCCCGCGCGAAACAGTCGGACTCGATCGCGGCCGCCAGCGTGGCGACGCCGTACAGCGTCGAGGCACAGAAGATCTGGGTGGTACGGGACATCAGGCGGCCCCCTTCGCCGTGGTGATCCGGCGCCGCAGCCGCCGCAGTTCGGCGGAACGGCGCATGTCCATGGTCTCCAGTACGTCGCCGAGCGCGTCCTGCGGCATCCGCTTGATCGCCGCCGCGCTCATCGCCCGCAGCCGCTTGGCCACGGCCGGTTCGAACTTGTCCTTCTCGGAGAGGTGGTGGGCGATGACCGCGCAGTACGTCCGCACCGCCTTGGGCAGCAGCCGGTCGGCGTCGCGGTCCGCCGCCGTCTCCTCGACGACCTGGTCGAAGGCGCGGATGAAGTCGAGTTGGCGGGCATCGCCGATCCGGGTGAGGGAGGAGGCGACTCCGCGCCGGTAGAACACGCCCAGCAGACCGACCACCGCGAACGACTCCGCCTCACGGTGCAGCTTCCAGATCCACGGTCTGTCCTCGGCCGTGCGCAGTCCGTCGGTGAAGTGCAGCAGGCCGCGCTCCAGCAGTCGGCGGTGGTAGACGCCGGCCCAGGCGTAGGCGTAGTCCACCGAGGTCGTCCGGCCGGCGGGCAGTATCGCGTCACGCGGGTTCAGCACCTCGTTCCGTCTCCCGACCGGGGCCCGGTGCACGGACCGGGCGCGGCCGGTGACCCGCACATGGTCGGTGCGGACGAAGTCGCAGTCCAGCTCCTCGATGGCCGCCACCAGTTCGGACAGGTAGCCCGGAGCGAGCCAGTCGTCGCCGTCCAGGAAGGACAGGTACTCGCCCTGCGCCACGTCCAGGCCGGTGTTGCGCGCGGTGGCGATCCCGCCGTTCTGCTCACGGCGGACGCAGCGCACCCGGGAGACGTCCGAGAGTTCCTCGGCCGCGCGCTCGAGAATCGCCGGGGTTCCGTCCTCGGAGTGGTCGTCGACCAGAATGAACTCGAAGTCCGGCCGGGCGTTCGCGCGAAGGCTCATGAGGACGTCCCGGGCGTATTGCTGCACATTGCAGAACGGCACGATCAAAGAAAGCTTGGGCACTCGCGAAAGCCTAGAAGACCGCCCGGATCCGCAACTTTCCGATGATCGTACGGCGGGTGAATTCGGCGTGTCCGAACGGTGTATCCCGTGTACTTCCTGGGGTTCCGCGGGCCAGTTCGGCTTTCGGCGGGGCTTTGTTAACTTTTCGTTGATTCAACGTTGGGCCAAGCCTAGGAATTGATTCCTAGCGTCTTCGGCGTGCCAGCAAGTGCAACGAAGCCCCTCAGGGTGGCGGTCCTCGCGGATTCCGACACCCGGTGGAAATGGGGCGCGCTCACCGCGAACCGCATCGCCCCGTCCGGATCCGGAAATCCCTGGAACACGACCGGTGCCGGAATCCGCCTGGACGGATACCTGCTGCGTGGCCGCGCCACCCCCACCGCCCGCCAGCTCGGCGAGGTCGGCGTGAGCGCGGACTCGCTCCGTGAGGTGACCGCGGCCGAGTTCCTGCGCGCGATGCGCGAGGAGTCGTACGACCTCCTCGTGCTCGCCCTGGTCGGCGGCGGAACGCAGGCGATGCTGCACGGACTGGGGCGCGTCTGGGCGGACCGGCCGGACCGGCCCGTGGTCGTCACCGGATACGTCGGTGTCATCTACGAGAAGCTCGCCGACGGCCTGCTGCTGCGCCACGGAGCCGACCTGGTGCTCGCCAACTCCCGCCAGGACGCGGAGCGTTTCCGGGCCGTGTACGAGGGCGTGGGCGCCGACGCCTCGTCGGTGACGGAGGTCGCGCTGCCGTTCCTGGGCGGGGCCGCCTACAGCGGCGAACACGACCCCTACACGGTGGTCTTCGCCGCCCAGCCCTCCGTCCCGGAGAGCCGCAGGGACCGTATGTACCTGCTGAACCGGCTGGTGGGGCACGCCCGCCGGCACCCCGGGCGCGAGGTGCTGCTCAAGCTGCGCTCCAAGCCCGGCGAACACACCACGCACATCGAGGAACTGCCCTACCAGAAGCTCGCCCGGAAGCTGGACCTGCCGTCCAACTTCCGCCTTGTCTACGGCCACATGGGCGAGGTCCTCGACCGGACCGACCTGCTGGTCACCATCAGCTCCACGGCCGCCCTGGAGTCGCTGCACCGCCGCATCCCGACCGTGGTCCTCACCGACCTCGGAGTGCGCGAGGCGCTCGGCAACCACCACTTCGCCGGCTCCGGCTGCCTCGCCTCCTGGGACCAACTGGACGCCGGACACCGCCCGGTGCCCGACGAGGAGTGGGTGGCCCGGCAGGGCGTCGCCGCCGGAGGTGCCTCCTCCGGGGAAGGGGCGTACGCCACGGCCTTCGACGCCGCCCGCGAGCGCATCGCCGAGCTGCTCGACCGGCCCGGCGGACTGCCGCCCCTCGCCCCGTACTACACGCCCACGACCGCACCCGGCTATCTGCCCGGCATCCTCGCCCGCCACCACCTCGCCCCGGACGGCAGTCCGCTGCCGGGCGCGCCCGCCGCCGACCAGGCGCCCGGCCCGGTCCGGCAGGTCGTCCGCCGCGCCGCCCGCGGCGCCTACCGCCACGGCGTACAGCGCGTGGCGCCCGTGATCCGGCGGATGGGGGAGCTGTGAGCGACCGCATCCCACGCCCACGTCAAGGAGCGAACCCCATGTCCGACGCCAGCCCGGAAGCGGGCCCCGGCACCCCGGTACGCCGTGTGCTCGCGGTGATCCCCGCGCGCGGCGGCTCCAAGGGCGTGCCCGCGAAGAACCTCGCGCCCGTCGGCGGCGTACCCCTGGTGGCGCGCGCCGTGCGTGAGTGCCGGGCCGCGCGGTACGTCACGGACGTCGTCGTCTCCACCGACGACCGGGCCATAGCCGCCGCCGCCCGGCAGGCCGGTGCCGAGGTCGTGCTGCGGCCGGCCGCACTGGCCGGTGACCTGGCCACCTCCGAGGCGGCCGTGCTGCACGCGATGGACGCGCACGAGGCGTTGCACGGTGCACGGGCGGACGTCGTGCTGCTGGTCCAGTGCACCAGCCCGTTCCTGCTCCGCGAGGACGTCGACGGGGTCGCCCGCGCGGTCGCCGAGAACGGCGCGGACACCGCGGTGACCGTGGCACCGTTCCACGGATTCGTCTGGCGCGAGGCGGAGGCCACCGCGCCCGGAGGCGGCGGTCACGGCGTCAACCACGACAAGTCCTTCCGCCCGCGCCGCCAGGACCGCCCCCAGGACCTGCTGGAGACCGGCGCGGCCTACGCGATGGACGCCCAGGGCTTCCGCGAGCACCGGCACCGCTTCTTCGGCAGTACGGAACTGGTGCGCACCGACCCCGCGCGGGTGCTGGAGATCGACGACCCGCACGACCTCGCCCGCGCCCGGGCCCTCGCACCCCTCTTCGACGCGGCCCGGCCCGGCGCCCTTGCTGTTGATTCCCCCACCCGCCTCCCCGCAGCCGACGACATCGACGCGGTCGTACTCGACTTCGACGGCACCCAGACCGACGACAGGGTGCTGATCGACTCCGACGGACGGGAGTTCGTCTCCGTGCACCGCGGGGACGGCCTCGGCATCGCGGCCCTGCGGCGCAGCGGCCTGAAGACGCTGATCCTGTCCACGGAACAGAACCCGGTCGTCGCCGCCCGCGCACGCAAGCTCAGGCTCCCCGTGCTGCACGGCATCGACCGCAAGGACCTCGCCCTGAAGCAGTGGTGCGAGGAGCAGGGCATCGCGCCCGAGCGCGTGCTCTACGTCGGCAACGACGTCAACGACCTCCCGTGCTTCGCCCTCGTCGGCTGGCCCGTGGCGGTCGCGAGCGCCCACGCCGTCGTACGCGGCGCCGCACGCGCGGTCACCACCGTCCCCGGCGGCGACGGCGCGATCCGGGAGATCGCCGGCTGGATCCTCGGACCCTCTCTCGATTCCCTCCCCTCCCTCCCCAAGTAAGGAAAGCACCGGTCATGAGCACCAACTCCCGCATCCGCACCCTCGGTTCGCGCGAGGCCGGCCCCGGCCGCCCCGTCTACGTCACCGGCGAGATCGGCATCAACCACACCGAGATCTGCACCCCGCGCGACCAGTGGGACATCGAGCGCGACACCCCCTGGGGCCGGATGACCTACATCGACTACCGCCACCGCGTGGAGTTCGGCGAGGACGAGTACCGCCAGATCGACGCCTACTGCAGGAAGAGGGGCATCGACTGGTTCGCCTCCCCGTGGGACACCGAGGCGGTCGCCTTCCTGGAGAAGTTCGACGTGCCCGCCCACAAGGTGGCCTCCGCGTCCCTGACGGACGACGAACTGCTGCGCGCCCTGCGCGCCACGGGCCACACGGTCATCCTCTCCACCGGCATGTCGACGCCGAAGCAGATCCGCCACGCGGTCGAGGTCCTGGGCTCGGAGAACATCCTGCTCTGCCACGCCACCTCGACCTACCCGGCGAAGGCCGAGGAGTTGAACCTCCGCGCCATCAACACCCTGGAGAAGGAGTACCCGAACGTCCCGATCGGCTACTCCGGCCACGAGACCGGCCTGCAGACCACCCTGGCCGCCGTCGCCCTCGGCGCGGTCTTCGTCGAGCGCCACATCACCCTCGACCGCGCGATGTGGGGCTCCGACCAGGCCGCCTCGGTGGAACCGCAGGGCCTGCAGCGCCTGGTCCGCGACATCCGTGCGATCGAGGCCTCCCTCGGCGACGGAGTGAAGAAGGTCTACGACTCCGAGCTCGGCCCCATGAAGAAGCTGCGCCGCGTCACCGGCGTCGTCGCCGAGGCGGAGATCGCCGCGGCGGCGGGCGAGCCGGTCGCGGTGTGAGCCCGAGCCCCTCACCCCGGACGGTCCCCCGCCGATGAGCCCCCGCACCCTCGCCTTCGTCGAGAGCCCGGTACAGCTGCTGAACGTACTGGAGTGGGCCCACACCCACGACCACCCCACCGCCACCGCCCCCGACCCGGGCGGTGCCCCTGCCGACGTCGGCCGGGGGCCCTCGGACACGGGCCTGGTCCCACCCCAGTCCCGGCGCCATGGGGCGGACACCGTCCGACCGGACCCACCGAATCCGCCGGTCCGCCGCCCGCCGCTCCCGGCGGCCCGGCCCGGCCCCGACGCCACGTCCCGGCCGCCGGGCTCGCCCGGTGCGCC
>NZ_QFDQ01000201.1 GCF_003270085.1 Streptomyces triticisoli
ACCCGCTCCAGCCCGGCGAGCGCGGCCGGAAGCTCGTCCCCGGCCGCCGCCAGCACCACCGACGGCGCGCTGTCGCCCAGAATGTGCCCGAGCTCCTTCTGGCCGGACCTCGGATTGAGCGGCACGGCGGCCACCCCGGCCAGCAGCGCGCCCACCACCCCGACGGCCGTCTCCGGCCCCGGAGCCGCCCACACGGCCACCCGCCCCTGCCCGCGCACCTTCGCGCCCACCGCCCCGGCCGCCGCCGCGAGCCGCGCATACGTCAACGACCGGTCGCCGAACCGCAGGGCGACCTGCTCACCGGGATCACCCGTCAGAGCCGGGAAGAGGGAGGACACGCGACGACTCCTAGTGACTCTGTGACTCTCGTGCCGTCCGAGGGATGACGACTCCTGTGCCGTCCGAGGGACGACACCTCCGTCCTACCCAAGACTGACGTGGTTCGCCGCCATGGCAATGTCGTCCTGGTCACGTCGTGCCACCGCCACGCCGGCCACCGCACAGGCACGGCGAGTGTTCCCGGCCCGAACCGTTGTGCGGAACCGTGCGAGGGTGGGGAGTCCGTCGGCCCGGTGGCCGAGGCGATCCTCACCACCAGCACCGCCGCTACTCGCTGATTCGCGTCCGCTGCAACAAACCCCAGGTGAACTCCGCCACGACCTGCCGGCGTACGCCCCGGGCGTCCGGGGCCGCGAAGGCCAGGCCCCACCGGGTCGGGGCCGTGCCCTCCAGGGGGCGGGCCGGGGCGAAGGCGCGGGCCGCCTCGTCGACCGTGCAGGACCAGGGGGTGAGGTCGTCGGTGGTGCGCAGGTCGGGGCCCTCGGCTCCCGGGGCGCGGACCAGCCACTCGTTCCAGACCTGGCCGCCCGGGGCGGTCAGTACCTCGAAGCGCAGGTCGGGCCAGAGAGGTACGGGCCACTGACGGGCCTCGCAGTCCAGGTCGCCGACGCGGCGGGCGGTCGTCGACTCGGGTTCGCCCAGGACGGAGCGGTAGCGAGCCGCCGTCGCGCGGGACCGCGGGGAGCGGACCATCGCCTGCCAGCGCTTGTTGGCCTCCCGCAGGTCCGCGAGGGAGGCGCCCAGCGTGCGGCGGGCGTCCTCCACCAGGTCCGGATTGTGGTCGGCCATGCGGCGCAGCAGCACCAGCTGGAAGTCGAGCGGGGTGAAGGGGGCGGCGGGGTGCTTCCCGGAGGGCGTGGGCATGGGATCCATCGTTGCCCACCCGTTGCCCGGGCAACCCGCCGTGACTAGCCTGTGTTCGTCATTCCGACCGTCTGTTGATATTTCGAACAGGCCTGGTTTCAAGAGAGGGGGCCGGTCGTGGGACGCCTCGTACCTGCCGTGACCCGGGCTCTCGACATACTCGAACTCTTCCTGGACGGGGACGGGACGCTCTCCGCCCCCGACATCGTGCGCAGGCTGCAGCTGCCGCGCACCACGGTGCACGAGCTGGTCACCACACTCGCCGCCCGCAAGTACATCGTCCCGGTGACCGGGCAGCCCGGACGCTACCGGCTCGGCGTACGCCCGTACCAGCTCGGCAGTCGCTACGCCGAGCAGCTCGACCTCGCCGCCGAGGGCCGGCAGGTCGCCCGCTCGGTCGCCGAGACCTGCGACGAGACCGTGCACGTGGCGATCCTGGAGGACACCGACGTCATCTACATCGCCAAGGTCGACTCCACGCACGCGGTGCGCATGGTCTCCGCGGCCGGCCGCCGCCTCCCGGCGCACTGCACCTCGGTCGGCAAGATGCTGCTCGCCTCCCTCCCGGAGCAGGAGCTCGCCGCGCGCGTCCCGGACGGCGCCGAGCTGGCCGCGATGACCCCGAACAGCATTACCGACCCGGCCGTCCTGCGCGAGGCCCTGGACGAGATCCGGCGGCGGGGCATCGCCGTGGAGAGCCGCGAGTCCAACCCGGACGTCTCGTGCGTGGCCGCGCCGGTGCGCGACCGCACCGGGCAGGTGGTCGCGGCCCTGTCCATCTCGGTGCCCATGGTCCGCTGGAGCGAGGAGCGCCGGGCGGAGCTGGAACAGCTCGCCGCGAAGGGCGCCGCCGAACTGTCGGAGCGCCTCGGACACCGGGGGGCGGCATGACGGCGTACGAGGTTGCGGTCCACGCGCGGGCGGAACTGGGCGAAGGACCGACCTGGGACGCGGCGGCCGGGCGGCTGATCTGGGTGGACATCCTCTCCTCCCGGGTGCACACCTACGACCCCGCCTCGGGTCGGCGCACGGTCCGCACCACCGAGCAGCACGTGGGCGCGGCCAAGCCCCGCGCGGGTGGCGGACTCGTCCTCAACCTCCGCGACGGGGTGGGGCTGGTGGACCCCGACGGCACCTTCCGCTGGCTGCACCACGACCCGGTCCCCGGCCGCCGCGGCAACGACGCCGCCGTCGCGTCCGACGGCTCCCTGTGGGCCGGCACCATGCGCTACGACGAGGCCCGGGGCGGCGGCACCCTCACCCGCCTCACCGGCGACGGCACGGCCGAGGTGGTGCTGCCCGACGCGACGGTCAGCAACGGCACCGGCTGGAGCCCCGACGGCCGCCTGATGTACTACGTCGACTCGCCGACCCGCCGGATCGACGTCTTCGACGTCGACGACGGACGGGCCACCGGCAGGCGGCCCCTGGCCCGGATCGAGGAGGGCGCCGGCTTCCCGGACGGCCTCACGGTCGACGCCGACGGCTGTGTCTGGGTGGCCCTGTGGGACGGCGCCGCGATCCGCCGCTACACCCCCACCGGCACCCTGGACCGGGTGCTCCCGCTCCCCGTCCCCCGCCCCACGGCCTGCGCCTTCGGCGGCCCCGGCCTGACCGACCTCTACATCACCACGGCCCGCACGGGCCTGCGCACACCCCACCCCCTGTCCGGCTCGGTCCTGGCGGTACGGGACGCGGGCCGGGGCCTGCCCCAACCGGCGTTCGCAGGCTGACCTCCGACTCCACGACCGGGCCCGGTCGCCCCGGCCCTCGGTGGGGGACTACGCCCCCTGCACCCCCGCCGCCCGTCGTAGTGGGAGGGGGGGAGTCCGTTCCCGGGGTTGGCAGCTGCTCGTCGGGGAGCGTGTACGAGGTCGGTTTAGCTCGATCGTGTGATGGCCGGCTTGCGGGCTTGTGGTGTGCTGGGCCGGTCGGGGTGGCGTGGCGGTGCGATCTGGGACGCCGGGTGCGGTGCCTGGGGGCGCCCCCTCTGGGGGAGTGCGGGGCCCCTGCTCCACCAGCGGGATGGTTCAGGGCCTCCCCGTCGCCTCTGGCCGTTCCCACAGGCCGGGTCGTTGAGGCGTGTACATCAGCAGCCTCCGGCTGCGGGCCGCCCGCCCGGCCCGGACCACGGACAGGATCCGTGTCGCCGCCCGGGATGCGGCGGCGTCCATCAGCGTCCTCCGGTCGCGGGGGACGACCAGTGCGCCCACAACCGTTCGGGGCGTGCCAGTGCGCGGACTCAACCCCGCTCACTGCCCAGGAACGGTTCTGTTCCCGTACCAACGGTGTGGGCGGGGCCCGGATGCCGGGGGCGCGGTCCTGGCCGGCCCGGTCGTGCGGGGCCGGGTCGCCATGGGCCGGTCCGGGAGGCCGGAGTCGACCCGGCCCGCGTCGGCCGTGCGGGCTCAGCCCCCCGTCCGGTCCAGCTCCTCCACGATCTTGCGTTCGGCCGCCGTGAACGGAGGGCCGGAGAGCGGGGGGAGGAGGGGGCCGTTGAGGACGCTGAGCAGGGTGTCGGGGCGCAGCAGGCGCTCGGGGCCGGTGCGCATGCTGGTGACCTCCCAGAGGGCGGTCGCGGCGCGGTAGGAGCCGGTGGCCGCCCTCGTCAGGCGGCGGATGTAGGACGTGACCAGCCGGTCGGCGAGGCCGGGCCGGGCGCCGCGGGTGTCCGGGTACCAGACGTCCTGGCCGACGGCCGCCGTCCACGCCGCGTCGACCGGACGGGCGGCGCCGCGCTGCACACGGCGGGCCAGACCGGGGCCGTCCGGGCCGGAGCGGCGCAACTCCTCGTTCAGGAGCCGCGCGTGGAACGCGGCCACCGACATGCCCTGCCCGTAGGCCGGGTTGTAGGTGGCGATCGCGTCGCCGAGGGCGACGAAACCCTCCGGCCAGTGCGGCAGTTTCTCCAGGTAGCGGCGGATGTTGCTGGTGCTGCGGCTGACGTACACGTCGGTGAGGGGTTCGGCGCCGGAGACCAGCCGGCCCACGATCGGGGAGGGCAGGTCGAGGGCGTAGCGCAGGAACCCCTCGGGGTCCGCCGGCGGCTCGCCGCCCCGCGTGCCGGCCAGGCTGACCATCCAGCGGTCGCCCTCGATCGGCAGCACCATGCCGCTGCGGCCCGGCCGGGACCCGTACGGGTCGGACTGCACCATCGTCAGCGGGAACTGCTCGGCCCCCGCGGGCGTACGGTACAGGCGCGTGGCGTTGACCTGGCCGGCGTCCACGGTCCGCTCCCGCACCCCGGTGACCCCGAGCTCCCGCAGCCAGGTGACGACCCGCGAGCCGCGTCCGCTCGCGTCGACGACGAAGTCCGCGGCCAGTTCCTCCTCCCCGGCGGCGGTCGCGACCCGCACCCCGCGCACCCGCCCCGCGTCGCCGGCCAGGCCCACGGCCTGGACCTTGCGGATCTCGGCGCCGGTGTGGGCGAGGACGGTGGAGCGCACCGTCCAGTCCAGCAGCGCGCGCGTGCAGCTGAGCATCGTCGGCCCGTCGTGCCGCCAGCGGCGGAACCAGCCCTCGGGGGTCAGGGCCACCATGCCGTGGCCCAGCGGTATCTCCCGGGCGCCCGCGGCCAGCAGCCGCTGCCGTATGCTCCCGCCCGGCATCAGCTCCTCCATCGCGGCCAGGCCGCCGGCCATGAGCAGATGGGCGTGGCGCCCCTGCGGCAGCCCCCTGCGGTGCTCGGGCCCCTCGGGCAGGTCGTCGCGGTCGAGTACGACCACGTCGTCCACGGCGTCGGACAGCACCGCCGCGGCCAGCATGCCGGCGAGTCCGGCACCGATGACGACAGCTCTGCGGTGGCTGCGGTGGCTAGGGGGCATGGGGCTCCTCGGAGTCGGCCATGGGCTCAGCCATGGGAGGTCCTCACTGTTCCTTCTCGTACGGCGGTTTCGGCGGGCTGGTGGACCAGCGCCTGCGCCAGTTCCACCAGCCCGCAGGTGCCTGACACCTCCGTGGCGTGGAGGCGGTAGCCGCTCGGCGCCGCGAGCGGCTCCTCGCGGGCGGCGGCGCGGCGCGCGGCGTCGGCGAGCATGGCCGCCTCCGCGGCGATCCGGGCCTCGTGCGCGG
>NZ_QFDQ01000202.1 GCF_003270085.1 Streptomyces triticisoli
CGCAGTTCCCCGCGCCCCCAAAGGGGCGCGGGGAACTGCGCGACCAGCCCGAATGGGCCCGCGGCCGACAAACCACTCGCAGTCCCGAGCTCTTGGTCGCTCGCGCCCCGAATGGCCCGGCAGGGCCGCCCGCGGCGAGGTCCCGGCCGCCGGCATGGCGGCGGCGTTACTGCTCCCGCACCACCTCAGACTGGGATGACGGCCGGACCGGCGGCGGTCAGCCGTAGGTGTAGAAGCCCGAGCCGCTCTTGCGGCCCAGCCGGCCGGCGTCCACCATGCGCTGCAGCAGCGGGGGAGCGGCGTACAGCGGCTCCTTGTACTCGTCGTACATGCTCTGCGCCACCGAGGCCACCGTGTCCAGGCCGATCAGGTCCGACAGCTTCAGCGGTCCCATCGGGTGGGCGCAGCCCAGCTCCATGCCGTTGTCGATGTCCTCACGGCTAGCGATGCCCGACTCGAACATCCGGATCGCGGAGAGCAGGTAGGGGATCAGCAGCGCGTTGACGACGAAGCCGGAGCGGTCCTGGGCGCGGATCGCGTGCTTGCCGAGCACCTTCTCGGTGAACAGCTGCGCCCGGCTCAGCGTGCCCTCGGAGGTGGTCAGCGCCGGGATCAGCTCGACCAGATTCTGCACCGGGGCCGGGTTGAAGAAGTGGATGCCGAGCACCTGGTCGGGCCGCGCGGTGGCGACCGCCAGCTTCACCAGCGGGATCGAGGAGGTGTTGGAGGCCAGGATCGCGTCCGGCCGGGTCACCACCTGGTCCAGGACCTGGAAGATCTCCGTCTTGACCTGCTCGTTCTCCACGACGGCCTCGATCACCAGATCGCGGTCGGCGAACTCGCCGAGGTCGGTGGTGAAGCTCAGCCGCGCCTGCGTCGCCTCCTGCTCCTCCTCCGTGATCTTGCCGCGCTCGGCCGCCCTGGCCAGGGAGTTGAACAGCCGGGTACGGCCGAACTCCAGGGCCTCGCCGGTGGTCTCGGCGACCCTCACGTCCAGGCCGGCCCGGGCGCACACCTCCGCGATGCCCGCACCCATCTGGCCGCAGCCCACCACTCCGACGCGTTCGATGTCTGTCACATCGTCCCTTTCGCTGATGTACGGCGTGTGGCAGGCGGCCCGTTGGTCGTGGTGCCTGCTCCGATCGTGCACGTTACCCCCGCGGCACCGATGATCGATCGCCCGGGTCGGGCATGCTGTCCCGGTGCACGATCCGTGACGGCGCGGATCCACGTCGTACGGGGGGGTGCCCGGATGGGCCGAGTGGCACGACGGGCGTTCACCGCGGCCACGCTGTCGGCCCTGGCGCTCACCGGGTACGCGGCCACCGCGACGGGCCGCCCGCGGACGGCCACGGACGCCCGCGGCCGGAGCACCGCCACCGAGATGCGCGGCATGTGGCTGGCCACCGTGGACAACCGCGACTGGCCCTCGCGCCCCGGGCTGAGCGCGGCCCGGCAGCGCGGTGAGCTGACCGCCCTGCTCGACGTGGCCGTGCGCCGCCGGCTCAACACGGTGATGTTCCAGGCGCGCCCGACCGCCGACGCACTGTGGCCCTCCCCGTACGAGCCGTGGTCGCGATACCTGACCGGCACCCAGGGCAAGGACCCCGGCTGGGACCCGCTCGGCACGGCCGTACGGGAGGCGCACGCCCGGGGCCTGGAGCTGCACGCCTGGTTCAACCCGTACCGGATCGCCCTGCACGCCGACCCGTCCCGGCTGACCGCCTCCCATCCGGCCCGCAAGCACCCCGACTGGGTGGTCCCGTACGGCGGAAAGCTCTACTACGACCCGGGCCTGCCCGCCGTACGGGCCTTCGTGCGGCAGGCGATGCTGGACGCGGTGCGCAGATACCCCGTGGACGGCGTCCACCTCGACGACTACTTCTACCCGTACCCGGTGGCGGGCCGGCCCTTCGACGACGACGCCGCCCACGCCCGCCACGGCGGCGGCTTCGCGAGCCGGGCCGACTGGCGGCGGGACAACGTCGACCGGCTGGTCCGCGAGACGGCCGAGGACATCCGGAGGATCCGGCCCGGCGCGCGGTTCGGGATCAGCCCCTTCGGGGTGTGGCGCAACGCCGCCACCGACCCGCGCGGCTCGGACACCCGGGCGGGCGTCCAGACGTACGACGACCTGCACGCGGACACGCGCAAGTGGGTCAAGGAGGGCTGGATCGACTACGTCGTCCCGCAGCTGTACTGGAACATCGGCCTCGCCGCCGCCGACTACGCCACCCTGGTGCCCTGGTGGGCGGAGGTGGCCCGGGGCAGCCGTACGAAGCTGTACGTGGGAGAGGCGCTGTACAAGGCGGGCGATGCGGCGCAGGGCGCGGCCTGGCGGGATCCGGACGAGCTGTCCCGCCACCTCGCCCTCGCGGCCGGGTACCCCGAGGTGCGCGGGCACGTGTTCTTCGCCGCGCAGGAGGTCGCGGCCGACCCGGCGGGCGCGATGGCGCGGGTGGTCGCCGGCCACTACCGACAGCCGGCGAACCCCCCGCGCTGATCAGCGCTGTTCGTGTTCCTCCCGGTGGCGGACCTGGCAGTCGGGGCCGGGTGACATCACGGCCTCGTGCCCGTCCGGGAAGCGGACACGGTAGGGCGGGCTGCCTTCCCGGCCCAACACTTCGACGACTTCGGAGATCTGGTCGTGTTGTCCGACCACCCTGCCGTGCTGGACAAGCTGGTCACCCACGGATGCGTGCATCTGCAGGGCCTCCTCACCGGGTGCGGGAGCAGTGGTCCTCGAATCTACGGGCCTACGGCGCGAAGCGCGAGCGGGACCGGCCGGTGTCGGCCGGTCAGCCTCGCGCCCGCTGGGTGACGGCGATGCAGACGAGCACGGCGACGGCCGTCAGCGGGGCGGCCGGCGTCAGATGCTCGCCGAGCAGCAGCACCGACCACACCAGTGTGAGCAGCGGCTGGGCCAGCTGCAACTGGCTCGCCTTGGGGATGCCGACGGCGGCCATGCCCCGGTACCAGAGGACCAGGCCGAGGAACTGCGAGCCCGCCGCGACCCACAGCAGCCCGGTCACGCTGTGCACGCCCAGGTGCACGGGCTCGTACGTCAGCGCGAGCACCGCGCCGGGCATGGTCAGCGGCAGGCACAGCACCAGTGCCCAGCCGATCACCTGCCAGCCCGGCATGACGCGGGCCAGCCGGCCGCCCTCGGTGTAGCCGGCGGCGCAGATCAGCAGGGCGCCGAAGAGGTAGCCGTCGGCGGCGGTCAGGGCGCCGCCGCTCTGCTGCACGGTGAACCCCACCACGGCCGCCGCGCCCGCCAGCGCCGCCACCCAGAACGTGCGCGAGGGGCGGGTGCCGACGCGCAGCGCGGACAGCAGCGCCGTGGTCAGCGGCAGCAGGCCCACGACGACGGCTGCGTGCGCGGTGGTGGAGGTCCGCAGGGCGAGCGTGGTGAGCAGCGGAAAGCCGAGGACCACTCCGGCGCCCACGACCGCGAGCCCGGGCCAGTGCCGGCGCGCGGGCGGGGAGACGCGCAGGGCCAGCAGACAGCCGCCCGCGATGACGGCGGCGAGCACACTGCGCACGGCCACCAGCGACCAGGGCCCGAATCCCTCCAGGCCCCAGGCGGTGGCCGGGAAGGTCAGGGAGAAGGCGACGACACCGAGGGCGGCCTGGAGGGTGCCGACGCGGGTCCGGGCCTGGTCGGGGGCCTCCACCGCTATCGACGCCGGAGCGATAGCGCTACTCTGTGCTCTCATGCAACAGCGTAGCAGCGTCGATGAGCTCGCCCAGCGGCTGCGACAGGAGCTGAACCGCTACTCACCAGGTGGAAAGCTCCCGTCGAGCCGGGCCCTCGTCGAGCGCTACCGGGTGAGTCCCGTGACCGTCTCGCGGGCCCTGGCGCAGCTGGCCGCCGAGGGCCTGGTGGTCACCCGGCCCGGCGCCGGCGCGTTCCGCGCGGCGCGGCGCGCGGCG
>NZ_QFDQ01000203.1 GCF_003270085.1 Streptomyces triticisoli
GCCTCGGCCGCACCGCCCGCTTCGAGACGCCGCCCCCGCCGGCGTCCGGCCCGCGGCGCCCGGGCCGGCCCCGTCGGGGTCTGCTCACGGTCGTCGCCGCCGTCCTGCTGGTCCTGGGGCTCGGCGGAGGCGTCTGGTACGTCAACTCGGGCCAGTTCACGAAGGTCCCGCCGCTGCTGGCGAAGACCGAGGCGCAGGCGAGGGAGCGGCTGAAGGAGGCCGGTCTCGGCGTCAAGGACGTCAAGCACGCCCACAGCGACACGGTCGAGCGCGGCACGGTGATCAGTACGGATCCCGAGGCGGGCGCCCGGATCCGCAGCCACGGCTCGGTGACGCTCACCATCTCCGACGGGCCTCGGACCGTGAAGGTGCCCGACCTCGAGGGCCGTTCGCTCGGCGAGGCGCGGGCCCTGCTGAAGGAGGAGGGGCTGGAGCCGGGCATGGTGACCCGGGAGTTCAGCGAGACCGTCCCCAGGGGCTCGGTGGTCGGCACCGAGCCCGCGGCGGGCACCGAGCGGCGCGCCGGCTCGGCGATCGCGCTCACCGTCAGCAAGGGCCGCCCGGTGGACGTGCCGGACGTCACCGGCGAGGACCTGGACCGGGCGAAGTCCGACCTGGAGGACGCCGGTCTGAAGGTGCGGATCGACTCCGAGCAGGTGCACTCCGAGTTCGACAAGGGCCAGGTCGCCCGGCAGACCCCGGCGGGCCGCAGCCAGGCCGCCGAGGGCGACACGGTCACGTTGACGCTGTCCAAGGGCCCGGAGATGGTCGAGGTGCCGGACGTGACCGGCAGCAGCGTGGGCGACGCCAGGAGCACGCTGGAGAGGGCCGGCTTCAAGGTCGAGGAGGACCGCGGTCTGTTCGGACTGTTCGGCGACACCGTCAGGAAGCAGTCAGTGAAGGGCGGCGACCGGGCGCCGAAGGGGTCGACGATCACGATCACCATCCGGTGAGACCCGCGAGGGGTCCGAAGCGGCGGGTGACGCACGCCCGGCGGCCGGATGCCGCCGGGCTCATGACACCCTGAACGGGTGAGCAGTCAGCAGTCCCGCATCCTCCCCGGCCCCTCCCGCAACCCCGTCGGCAGCCATGTGCCCGTCGCCGGCGGGCTGCACTCGGTGGGCCTGTCCTACGCCCGTGAGCTGCGGGCCGAGGCCGTGCAGGTCTTCGTCGCCAACCCGCGCGGCTGGGCCACGCCCACCGGCAGTCCGCGGCAGGACGAGGAGTTCCGCGCGGCCTGCGCCGAGGAGTCGATCCCGGCGTACGTCCACGCGCCGTACCTGATCAACTTCGGCTCGCACACCGAGGCGACCGTCGAGCGGTCGGTCCAGTCGCTGCGACACTCGCTGCGGCGCGGGCGGGAGATCGGCGCGCTGGGCGTCGTCGTGCACACCGGGAGCGCGACCGGCGGCCGGGACCGGTCGGTGGCGCTGAAGCAGGTACGGGAGCACCTGCTGCCGCTGCTCGACGAGCTCACCCACGACGACGACCCGTACCTGCTCCTCGAGTCGACCGCGGGCCAGGGCGCGTCGCTCTGCTCCCGCACCTGGGACTTCGGGCCGTACTTCGAGGCGCTGGACGCCCATCCGAAGCTGGGCGTGTGCCTGGACACCTGCCACATCTTCGCCGCCGGGCACGACCTGACCGGCCCGGACGGCATGCACCGGACGCTGGACCAGCTGGTGGGGACGGTCGGCGAGGGGCGGCTGAAGCTGATCCACGCCAACGACTCCAAGGACGTGGCCGGCGCGCACAAGGACCGGCACGAGAACATCGGCGCCGGTCACATCGGCGAGGACCCCTTCCGCGCCCTGATGACCCACCCCGCCACCGAGGGCGTACCCCTGATCACCGAGACCCCGGGCGGCAAGGAGGGCCACGCGGCGGACGTGGCTCTCCTGAAGAAGCTCCGGGACTCCTGAAAGAAGCTCCGGGACTCCTGGAGGGGCTCAGGGACGGCTGAGCGGCCCCGGCGTCACAGCTCCGGTCCGTCCCCCGGTTCCTCCTGGTACGAGTACCGCTGCTCCTTCCACGGGTCGCCTATGTTGTGGTAACCGCGCTCCTCCCAGAAGCCCCGGCGGTCGGCGGTCATGTACTCCACGCCGCGGACCCACTTGGGGCCCTTCCAGCCGTACAGGTGGGGAACGACCAGGCGGAGCGGGAAGCCGTGCTCGGCGGTGAGCAGTTCGCCGTCCTTGTGGGTGGCGAAGAGGGCGTGCTCGGAGGTGAAGTCGGACAGGCGCAGATTGGCGCTGTAGCCGTACTCCGCCCACGCCATCACATGGGTGACGTCCGGGGCGGGCGGGACGAGGTCCAGGATCGTGTGGGCCGGGATGCCGCCCCACTCGGCGCCGAGCATGCTGTACCTCGTGACGCAGTGCAGGTCGGCCACCACGGTGGTGTAGGGCAGGGCCGTGAACTCCTCGTGGGTCCAGCAGTGCTTCTCGCCGTCGGCGGTGGCGCCGAAGACCCGGAAGTCCCAGCGTTCGGGCCGGAACCTGGGCACCGGCCCGTAGTGCGTGACCGGCCAGCCCCGCTGCAGCCGCTGCCCCGGCGGAAGCTCCGGCTGTGCCGCTCCTGACGGCACTGTTCCAGGCGCGTTCCCGGACGCGCGTTCCACCGGCTGACCCATGACTCCATCCTGACAGACAGGGGAGGGTGCACATGACCAACCCTGGGCCAATTCGGGCAATTCACACTGAGTGTGCACTTACTGGACGGCTGTGGACACCGGTGACATCATGCGGCGCAGCCTGCCAGCCCCCACGCGGAAGGAGCCTTGACGATGCAGGGCGACCCCGAGGTCATCGAATTCCTCAACGAGCAGCTCACCAGCGAACTGACCGCGATCAACCAGTACTTCCTGCACGCGAAGATGCAGGAGAACAACGGCTGGTACAGGCTCGCGAAGTACACGCGGCGCGAGTCGTTCGACGAGATGAACCACGCCGAGCTGCTCACGGACCGGATCCTGTTCCTCGAGGGCCTGCCCAACTACCAGCGGCTGTTCCACGTGCGCGTGGGGCAGACCGTGACGGAGATGTTCGAGGCGGACCGGCAGATCGAGATCGAGGCCATCGACCGGCTGCGGCGCGGGATCGAGGTGATGCGGGCGAAGGGCGACATCACGTCGGCGAACATCTTCGAGAACATCCTCGCCGACGAGGAGCACCACATCGACTATCTGGAGACCCAGCTGGAACTGGTGGAGAAGCTCGGTGAGGCGCTCTACATCGCCCAGGTGATCGAACAGCCGGACAGTGAGACGTGAGCCGGGCGGCCTCCTAGGCGGCCTCGTCCAGGCCCAGGTCCGCGTTCGAGAGGTTCGGGAGGAGGGGCCGTCCCTCGCCGGTCGGCTCCCTGCGCGGGGACGCTCCCCTGCCGAGGAGTTCCTGGATACGGCGTACGCACGAGCCGCAGTCCGTGCCCGCCTTGCAGGCCGAGGCGATCCGGCGGGGTGTGCAGGCGCCGTCCTCCGCGTGCTGCTTGACCTGCTGCTCGGTGACTCCGAAGCAACTGCAGACGTACACGCGGTTCACCTCCGCCGGGATCGGTTCAGTGGCGCCGCCCCGACTTCTCGGTGAGGCAAGGCTAACCTTACTCCCCGCGCAGGAGTCGTGGAAGGCAGGAGGGGCGCGGATCGCATGTGATCCGCGCCCCACCTCACACGTCCCGAGGAGGCGGCCGCCTCACTGGTCCCGGTACATCTCCGCGACGAGGAACGCCAGGTCCAGGGACTGGCTGCGGTTCAGCCGCGGGTCGCAGGCCGTCTCGTAGCGCTGGTGCAGGTCGTCGACGAAGATCTCGTCGCCGCCGCCCACGCACTCGGTGACGTCGTCACCGGTCAGCTCCACGTGGATGCCGCCCGGGTGCGTGCCCAGCGCCTTGTGCACCTCGAAGAAGCCCTTGACCTCGTCGAGCACGTCGTCGAAGCGGCGGGTCTTGTGGCCGGAGGCCGCCTCGAAGGTGTTGCCGTGCATCGGGTCGCACACCCAGGCCACGGTCGCGCCCGACGCCGTGACCTTCTCCACCAGCTCCGGAAGCCTGTCGCGGACCTTGTCCGCGCCCATCCGGGTGATGAAGGTCAGACGGCCGGGCTCCCGCTCGGGGTCGAGGCGCTCGATGTACTGCAGCGCCTCCTCGGCCGTCGTGGTCGGGCCGAGCTTGACACCGATCGGGTTGCGGATCTTCGAGGCGAACTCGATGTGCGCGTGGTCCATCTGCCGGGTGCGCTCACCGATCCACACCATGTGCGCCGAGACGTCGTACAGCTGCCCGGTGCGCGAGTCGACGCGGGTCAGCGCCGACTCGTAGTCGAGCAGCAGCGCCTCGTGCGAGGAGAAGAACTCGACCGTCTTGAACTCCTCCGGGTCCGCTCCGCAGGCCCGCATGAAGTTGAGCGCGTTGTCGATCTCCCGGGCCAGCTGCTCGTAGCGCTGGCCGGACGGGGAGGACTTCACGAAGTCCTGGTTCCAGGCGTGCACCTGGCGCAGGTCGGCGTAGCCGCCGGTGGTGAAGGCGCGCACCAGGTTCAGCGTGGAGGCCGAGGCGTGGTACATCCGCTTCAGCCGCTCCGGGTCCGGGACCCGGGCGGCCTCGGTGAACTCGAAGCCGTTGACGGAGTCGCCGCGGTAGGTCGGCAGGGTGACCCCGTCGCGGGTCTCGGTCGGCTTGGAGCGCGGCTTGGAGTACTGGCCGGCGATCCGGCCGACCTTCACCACCGGCACCGAGGCGGCGTACGTGAGCACGGCGCCCATCTGGAGCAGGGTCTTGAGCTTGTTGCGGATGTGGTCGGCGGACACCGCGTCGAACGCCTCGGCGCAGTCGCCGCCCTGGAGGAGGAACGCCTCTCCCCTGGCGACGGCCGCCATCCGGGCGCGCAGCTGGTCGCACTCGCCCGCGAAGACGAGCGGCGGATACGACTCGAGGTCCGCGATCACTGCGCGCAGAGCCTCGGCGTCGGGGTACTCGGGCTGCTGCGCCGCGGGCAGGTTTCGCCAGGTGTTGCCAGCGCTCGGGCTGGTCTTAGCGTTCACGGTCACGTTCCCAACCCTACGGGGTCACCCCGCGGACCTGCTCTTCTGCTCATCAAATGAGACAGATGGTGTGAGACAGGCCCTGGGACAGGGTGTGAGGCAGATGATGGGACAGGGTGCGGGACAGGTGGTGGTCACGTGCCGGTTCCGACGTCCAGCTGGTCCCGGTCGATGTTGATGGTCACCCCGCCGTACGTCTCGGTCCGGTCCCCCGCGTACTGGTGAACGCGCTGCCGGCTCGCCCACATCGTGGCGGGCAGGCTCGGGTGGTCGGTGGTGGCCTCGCCGTTCCAGTGCGCGAAGTGGATCACGTCCGGCAGGGTGACCTTCCCGGCGTTGTCGACCAGGTCGGGAACCAGGGAGGAGACGCTGCCGTACGCGCCGGAGCGGTAGCCCAGTTCGTGCAGCCGCTCGGTCCACGCCTCCAGATAGCCGAGTACGCGCGTGGTGAGGGTGCCGCCGCGCGTGTACTGCTCCACGTCGTTGTAGAGCACCGAGCCCTTGCCCAGCCCGAGCGCGGCGGCCCGGGCGACCGCGTCCTCGGCGGCGGCCCTCCCCTGCGGCTCCGGGTCGGTGATGGGCACGCACTTGTTCTGGCAGCTGCCCGCGCCGGAGGTGGGCTGCGGGCCGACGTAGAGCGGGAGGAAACGCCACCCGTTCGCGTACTGCGTCCGCACCCACTCGGGAGTCAGCCCGGCCTGGGCGCAGGCGCGGTTGACGCCGCCGATGTAGATGCCCACGGCCCGGTAGGGCGAGCCGGTCGTCCATGCGTTCATGGCCGTCCGGCTCGGGGCGGTGCAGGTGTCGAAGCCCCTGCCCCGGTACGCGGTCGCGCCGGCGGGCACGGTGAGGGCGGAGGGCGTCTTGCCCGGCTGCTCGGCGCGGGCGGCGGCGACCGGCAGCCCGGCGCTGTCCAGCACCCGCTGGATCGTGGCGCGGTCCTCGCCGTACGGGGCGGTGACCGCGATCCCCTCGTTGGTGGCCGTGGCCCGGAAGACGCGGGACGTGCGGTCCTCGGTGACGGAGGCCCTCGTCGCCGCCGCGGGCCGCACCCACAGGGCCTCGGTGCGCCCGGTGGCACGGGCGGGGCAGTCCTGCCGCTCCCCGGGCTCGCCGAGGTAGACGGCGTGCCGGTCGAAGCGGACGCAGGCCGCCGGGTCCTTCCCGAGATCGACGACCTGCCAGTCGGCCGGGACGGTGAAGGTGTGACCGCGGTACGTCACCGTCCTGGTGGCGTCCACCGTCCCGGTGGCGTCGCCGGATTCCGTACGGGCGACGGTCGGCGAACCGGCCCCGAGGGCAGCGCAGACGGCCAGCGCGGCGAGCGCCCGCTGTGCCGGGCGTGACGGGCGTGACGGGCGTGACGGGCGTGACGATCGCGGGGAACGCGATGCGGACATGACGTACTCCTCGGTCGGGCAGAGCATGGCCGGGCACAGCGGGTGCGACGGAACACCGGGGCGGGTTCACCACCCGGCCGACGCCCGCCCTCCTTCCACCCCGCGCCCGGCCCGGAAACCGCCGTGTGGTACGTCCGGGCGACCACGCGTGCGGTAGGGTGCGGGCATGTCTGTACGCGCACACCTGAACCAGAACTGGTGGTGGACCGCTTCTTAGGCGGCCCGCCGACTGCGCGTATCCCACACTTCGCGAAGGCCGCCCGAGGGGCGGTCTTCGGCGTTTCGGGCGCTCGGGCCGTTCCTCACCGACATCGACGGAAATCGACGGAAGAGGAACCAACCCATGGATCTGGTACGGCTGTTGCACGATCCCCGCCCCTTCGCCCTGCTCCGCCGCCGCGCCCCGGGACACGACCACGACCTGGTCGAGGTGCTGCTCGGCCCGGTGACCGCCCACGACCGCCTGGCCGAACTGCCCGACGAGGGCCTCGCGCTGGTCCCGTTCCGGCAGATCCGGGAGCGCGGCTTCGACGTGCGTGACGACGGCACACCGCTGCTGGTGCTGACGCCCGAGGAGACGTACGCCCTCCCGCTCGCCGAGGCGCTGGACCGGCTTCCCGCGCACGAGGTGCGCGTCGAGGGCGGCGGCTTCGACGTCGGCGACGAGGAGTACGCGGAGATCGTCGGGCGGGTGCTGCGCGAGGAGATCGGCGCGGGCGAGGGCGCGAACTTCGTGATCCGGCGGACGTACGAGGGCCACGTCCCGGGGTTCGGGCGGGCCGACGCGCTGGCGTTGTTCCGGCGGCTGCTGGAGGGCGAGCGGGGGGCGTACTGGACCTTCGTGGCGCACACCGGGGACCGGACGCTGGTGGGGGCCAGTCCCGAGGTGCATGTGCGGATGTCCGGCGGGACCGTCGTGATGAACCCGATCAGTGGGACGTACCGCTACCCCGCCGAGGGGCCGACGCCCGAGCATCTGCTGGACTTCCTCGCCGACCGCAAGGAGATCGAGGAGCTGTCGATGGTCGTCGACGAGGAGCTCAAGATGATGTGCACCGTCGGCGACATGGGCGGAGTCGTCGTGGGGCCGCGGCTGAAGGAGATGGCGCACCTCGCGCACACCGAGTACGAGCTGCGCGGGCGGTCGTCCCTGGACGTGCGGGACGTGCTCAGGGAGACCATGTTCGCCGCCACCGTCACCGGCTCGCCCGTGCAGAACGCCTGCCGGGTCATCGAGCGGTACGAGGCCGGGGGCCGCGGCTACTACGCCGGTGCCCTCGCCCTGCTCGGCCGGGACTCCGGCGGCGCCCAGACCCTCGACTCCCCCATCCTGATCCGCACCGCCGACATCGACGCCTCCGGGCGGCTGCGCGTCCCTGTCGGGGCCACCCTCGTGCGCGGTTCGGATCCGGCGAGCGAGGTCGCCGAGACGCACGCGAAGGCGGCGGCCGTGCTGGCGGCGCTGGGCGTACGGCCCGGCCGGCCGCGTACGGAGCGGGCGCGGCCCCGGCTCGCCGACGACCCTCGGGTACGGGCGGCGCTGGACGGGCGCCGGGCCTCGCTGGCGCCGTTCTGGCTGCGGATGCAGAATGGGATCTCCCCTGCTCGAGCGCAGTCGAGAGCTTGGGGAAGGTCGGACGCCCTCGACGGGCACGCCCTGGTGGTGGACGGCGAGGACGCCTTCACCGCGATGCTCGCCCATGTGCTGCGGTCCTCGGGTCTGGAGGTGACCGTCCGCCGCTACGACGAGGACGGGCTGCGGGAAGCCGTCCTCGCGCACGAGGGTCCGGTGGTCCTCGGTCCCGGCCCCGGCGCCCCCTCCGACCTGACCGACCCGAAGATGCGCCTGCTGCGCGCCCTGACCGCCGAGGTGATCGGGGAACACCGGCACGGCGTGCTCGGCGTCTGCCTCGGGCACGAGCTGATCGCGGCCGAGCTGGGCCTGGAGATCGTCCGCAAGGAGGTGCCGTACCAGGGCGCGCAGACGACGGTCGACCTGTTCGGCCGCGCCGAGACCGTCGGCTTCTACAACAGCTTCGTGGCGGTCTGCGACGACGAGGCCCACGCGGAACTCGCGGCACACGGCGTGGAGGTGAGCCGGAGCGCGACCGGAGAGGTGCACGCCCTGCGCGCCGCGGGGTTCGCCTCGGTGCAGTTCCACCCCGAGTCCGTGCTGACGCTGAACGGCCGGTCGATCCTTTCCGGACTGCTGGCCGCGCCGCTGCCGCGACGGCCGTGACCGACGCCCGGGCGGGCCGTTCTGCCGGGGTGCGGGCCGGGAACTGCCTGGTGTGGGCCGGGAGAGCGGCCCACACCCCGCGTTGCCGGTTCACCGCGGGTCGAACAGGGCCGGTTCCCCGGCTCACGATCAGCCGAAGAAGACCCCGATCTCCTCGTACAGCTTGGGGTCCACCGTTTTCAGCTTGGCCGTGGCCTCACCGATCGGGACGCGGACGATGTCGGTGCCGCGCAGGGCGACCATCTTGCCGAAGTCGCCGTCGTGGACGCAGTCGATGGCGTGCAGCCCGAAGCGGGTGGCGAGCCAGCGGTCGAAGGCGCTCGGGGTGCCGCCGCGCTGGATGTGCCCGAGGACGGTGGTCCGGGCCTCCTTGCCGGTGCGCTTCTCGATCTCCTTGGCCAGCCACTCGCCGACGCCGGAGAGGCGGACGTGCCCGAAGGAGTCCCGCGAGGAGTCCTTCAGCACCATGTCGCCGTCCTTGGGCATGGCCCCCTCGGCGACGACGACGATCGGGGCGTAGGACGCCTTGAAGCGGGAGGTGATCCAGGCGCACACCTGGTCGAGGTCGAAGCGCTGCTCGGGGATGAGGATGACGTTCGCGCCGCCGGCGAGACCGGAGTGCAGGGCGATCCAGCCGGCGTGCCGGCCCATCACCTCGCAGACCAGGACCCGCATGTGGGACTCGGCGGTGGTGTGCAGCCGGTCGATCGCCTCGGTGGCGATGCCCACGGCGGTGTCGAAGCCGAAGGTGTAGTCGGTGGCCGACAGGTCGTTGTCGATGGTCTTGGGCACGCCGACGCAGGGCACGCCGTACTCGTCGCTGAGCCGTGCCGCCACCCCGAGGGTGTCCTCGCCGCCGATCGCGACGAGCGCCTCGACCTCCTGCTTGGCGAGGTTGTCCTTGATCCGCCGGATGCCGTCCTCCTGCTTGAGGGGGTTGGTCCGCGAGGAGCCGAGGATGGTGCCGCCGCGGGGCAGGATGCCTCGCACCGTGGGGATGTCGAGACGGACGGTGTCGTTCTCCAGCGGCCCCCGCCAGCCGTCCCGGAAGCCGATGAAGTCATAGCCGTACTCCTGCACGCCCTTGCGGACGACGCCCCGGATGACGGCGTTGAGCCCGGGGCAGTCACCGCCTCCGGTCAGTACTCCGACCCGCATGGAATTGTCCCTTCACCGCGGTTGCCTGGTGAAGCTCACGCTAATGGTGATGCACGTCACTCCGACACGCGCGGGAAAGTCAATTCCAGTGAAATGTCCGACAGTTGATCACCGTGCGACACGGGAGAAATCACCCGAAAGGGCGGCGGTGCGGGATGACGCCGGCTGACGCGGGTCTACTCGCCGTCGAGTCCGCGCTCGATCGCGTACCGCACCAGCTCCACCCGGTTGTGCAACTGCAGCTTGCCCAGGGTGTTCTGCACATGGTTCTGCACCGTGCGGTGGGAGATCACCAGACGCTCGGCGACCTGCTTGTAGCTCAGCCCCTTGGCGACCAGGCGCAGCACCTCGGTCTCGCGGGCGGTGAGCCGGGGCGCCTTCGGCGCGTCGGCGTCCACCGCGGGCGCGGGCTCGACGGCCAGCCGGCGGTACTCGCCGAGGACCAGACCGGCCAGGCCCGGGGTGAACACCGGGTCGCCGACGGCCGTACGGCGCACCGCGTCCAACAACTCCTGGGTGGAGGCCGACTTGACCAGATAGCCCGTCGCGCCCGACTTCACCGCCTCCAGCACATCGGCGTGCTCCCCGCTCGCGGACAGCACCAGCACCCGCAACGCCGGGTTGGCGGCGACGAGTTCCTTGCAGACCTGGACGCCGGGTTTCCTGGGCAGGTTCAGGTCGAGGACGAGCACGTCGGGCCCGGCCGCCCTGGCGCGGTGCACCGCCTGCTCGCCGTCGCCCGCGGTGGCGACCACCTCGAAGCCGGACTCGGCCAGGTCGCGGGCGACGGCATCGCGCCACATCGGGTGGTCGTCGACCACCATCACCCTGATCGGGCCCTGCTCCGCGCTCATCGGCTCTCCGCCTTCCCCCGCGTGCTCGTCTTCTTCGGTGCTTCCGGTGCTTTCGGTGCGTCCATCATCGCGTTCTTCGGTACGTTGAGTTCGACCTCCGTGCCCTGGCCCGGCACCGAGATCAGCTCGGCGGTGCCGCCGAGGTCGCGCAGTCGGCCCTTGATCGACAGGGCCACGCCCAGCCGGCCCTCGCTCTCGGCCTGGGCGAGCCGCCCCTGGGGGATGCCGGGCCCGTCGTCCCGCACGGTCACCGTCACCGACTCCGGCTCGTCCTCGACCAGGATCCAGGCCCGCGCGCCCTCACCCGCGTGCCGGCGGACGTTGTCCAGCGCGGCCCCGACGGCTCCGGCCACCTCGCGGGCTGCGGCGGGCGGCAGCAGCACCGGGGCACCCGGTTCGGCGAGGCCGACCCGGGAGCCGGCGTAGGGGGCGAGCAGCGCGCGCAGGTCGACGGGCCCGTCGTCGTTTCCGCCGTCGTTTCCTTCGTCCTCGCCGTCCGTGCGGCCGACGGCCCGGACGACCGCCCCCTCACCGGCGTCCTCGGACACCCGGGGGACCGGGACCAGCCCTCCGGAGACCAGCGTGCGCAGCGCCACCTCCTGCTCCCCCGCCAGCCGGCCCAGCTCCGCCGCCTCCCCGCCGATGACCGCTCCGCGCCGCTGCACCATGGCCAGCACCTGCAGCACGCCGTCGTGGATGTCCCGGGCCAGGCGCTCCCGTTCACGGGTGGCCGCCTCGATCTCCAGGGCGCGGGCGAGGGTGCGCTCGGAGGCGCGGGCGACCTCGACGACGTAGCCGATCGCGATGGAGGCGACCCAGACCAGGATCACGGCGTGCACGGTGTCGCGGGCCGGAGAGCCCCGCTCGACCAGGTTGGCGGCGGCGACCACGGTGGAGGCGAGGGCGGCCCACCGCCAGCCGCCCTTGACGGCGAAGGCGAGGACGGAACCGGCGGTCCAGATCGACGGCAGCGTCGGGCCGCCGGCCGCGATCCGCTCGGGGGCGTCGGCGACGGGCGTGAGGAGGATGCCGGTCAGCGCCAGGGTGAGGTCGGCGGCCAGGAAGCGCTTGGTGCAGCTCGCGGCGTTCGCGACCCTGGGCAGGGTGGCCAGGGTCCACACGAACAGGACGCAGTAGAAGGCGATGGCGACGCCGGGGCGCGGGAACCGGTCGTAGCTGGTGGCGAACAGGCCGACCGCGTAGAACATGGTCAGCACCCGGTATCCGGCGAGCGCGCGCCACAGCGGCTGCTCCACCGACATCCTCATGACGCGCTCACGCTTCGGCATGTCCCCCCTCTGTGTCCCCCTCCGGCGGTTCGCCCTACTCCGCCCGCTTCTCCCTCTCGGCCTGTTCCTTTTCAGCCTGTTCCTTCTCGACGCGCTCCAGTGCGGCCCTGGCCGCCTTCTCGGCCTCCTTCGCCGCCCTGTCCGCCGCCTTCTCCGCCTCCTTCTCGGCCTTCGCCGCCTCCGCGATCTGCCGCTTGGCGACGGTCGCGTAGATGTCGACGTACTCCTGGCCGGAGAGCTTCATGATTTCGTACATGACCTCGTCCGTCACCGCGCGCAGCACGAAACGGTCGTGATCCATGCCCTGGTAGCGGCTGAAGTCCAGCGGCTTGCCGATGCGGATGCCGGGGCGCATCAGCTTGGGGAGGACCTTCCCGGGCGGCTGGATCTTCTCCGTGTCGATCATGGCGACGGGGATGACGGGCGCCCCGGTGGCCAGCGCGACGCGGGCCAGGCCGCCCGGTTTGCCGCGGTAGAGACGGCCGTCGGGCGAGCGGGTGCCCTCCGGGTAGATACCGAACAGCTCGCCGCGCTCCACCACCTCTATGCCGCTCTTCACCGCCGCCTCGCCCGCGCCCCGCGCCCCGGAACGGTCCACGGGGAGCTGGCCGACCCCCTTGAAGAACGCGGCGGTCAGCCGGCCCTTCACACCGGGCGTGGTGAAGTATTCGGCCTTCGCGATGAAGGTGACCTTGCGGTCGAGTACCACGGGAAGGAAGAAGGAGTCCGAGAAGGACAGGTGATTGCTCGCCAGAATGGCGGGGCCCTCGGCCGGGACGTTCTCCAGGCCCTCCACCCAGGGCCTGAAGGCGAGCCTCAGCGGTCCCCCGATGGCGACCTTCATCGTGCCGTAAAACAACCGAGTGCCTTCCTGTGTGTGCCGATCAGACCATAACCCCGGCACGGCCCCCGGGACCCGACGGCCCTGGTCGGTGTCAGTGCGGTCGCGTACGGTGAAGTACCTGCCATCGACGACCACAGGAGAGCGACGTGCCGGTGCTCCCCGGAGCCGAGCCGTACCGCCACGACGGCGGGGAGGTCGGTGTGCTCCTCTGCCACGGCTTCACCGGCTCCCCCCAGTCGCTGCGTCCCTGGGGGGAGTACCTCGCCGAACGCGGCCTGACCGTCTCGCTCCCGCTGCTGCCCGGGCACGGCACGCGCTGGGAGGACATGCGGCTCACCGGCTGGCAGGACTGGTACGCGGAGGTGGACCGCGAGCTGCGCCTCCTGCGCGAGCGGTGCGCGCACGTGTTCGTGGCCGGCCTGTCCATGGGCGGCGCCCTCGCGCTGCGGCTGGCCGCCCGGCACGGAGATGCGGTCACCGGGGCCGTGGTGGTCAACCCGGCCAACAAGGTGCACGGCCTGTCGGCGTACGCGCTGCCGGTGGCCCGCCATGTCGTACGGACGACGAAGGGCATCGCGAGCGACATCGCCAAGGAGGGCGCCGCCGAGCTGGGGTACGACCGGGTGCCGCTGCACGCCGCGCACTCGCTCAGGGTCTTCTTCCGGCAGCTCGACGGCGAGCTGCCACAGGTCACGCAGCCGCTGCTGCTCCTGCGCAGCCCTCAGGACCACGTGGTGCCGCCGGCCGACTCGGCCCGGATCCTCAGCCGGATCTCCAGCACGGACGTCACGGAGGTCCTGCTGGAACACAGCTACCACGTCGCTACGTTGGACCACGATGCGGACCGGATCTTCGAGGAGAGCTACGCCTTCATCGGCCGGCTCGCACCCAGTGTCGGCAAGGAAGGGACGGCCGCAGGTGGCTGAGCACGACTCCGACCGCGAGAACCTCGAGGGCCGGGAGCCGGTCGAGCCGGTGCAGCCGGCCAAGGAGCCGGGCGGGGCCGGTCGATCCGGTGAGCCCGGCGGCAAGGACGGCGTTCCCTTCGACGAGGAGGCCGCCTGGGCGGCGATCGTCGCCGGGTACGGCGAGGAGCCGCCGGACCCGCCGGGCGCGAAGCCGTACCGGCCGGTCGAGGACCTGGCGCTGCCACCGGAGCCCGGCACGAACGGGGCCGACGGGGTCGGCGGGGCCAACAGCACGAACGGGGCGAACGGCGAGAAGTCCGAGGCCGCCGCGGACGGCAAGGGAGAACGGAACAGCAGGGAAAGCGAGGAAGAGGGCAACGTCAAGGACGCCGGCGGGGACAGACCCGCCCCGGCCGGGCCGCTGGGCAGTTCGGTCTCCTTCGCGCCCGGGGTGGGCCCCTCCGGCGCGGGACCGCGCGACTACTCGCTCGCCGAGCCGTCCGACGACGACTTCGACGAGGGCGACGAGGGCCACTTCGTCCCGCCGGATCCGCCGCTGCCCTCCGGCGACCCGGCCGTGCAGTTCGCCTGGCTCGCGGTGATCGGCGGGCCCGTCCTGCTCCTGCTGGCCGTCATGTTCAGCTGGGACATGACGTGGTGGCTCGCCACACTCGGCATCGGCGGCTTCCTCGGCGGCTTCGGGACACTGGTGGCCCGCATGAACCCCGACGACGAGGACGACGACCCGGGCCGCGGGGCGGTGGTCTGAGCCGGTGGTCCGGGCTCTACGGCCGTGACTTCGCGGCCCGTGGGATCGCCGGGACGGCCGCCGGGACCCTGAGGGCGGCCAGCACCGGAAGGTGGTCCGAGGCCGCTCTCAGGTCCGCTTCCGTCACTCCGGGACGGCCGTGGGGGTCTTCCCCGTGGGGGTCTTCCTGCTCGGGCGAAGCCGAGAGCGGGAAAGGCACCCCGCAGCCGAGGACCTCGATGCCGCGGGTGGCGAAGACGGCGTCGATGCGCTGGTACGGGTCGGTGGGCGTCCAGGTGTGTTCGGTGCCCCAGGCGGCGGTGGCCCAGCAGTCCTGGAGCAGGCCGGACATCCGCTGGAACGCCGGACCGTCCGGCCGCTCGTTGAGGTCGCCGCCCGCGACCGCGTGCTCCACGCCCATCCCGGCCAGTCGGTCGAGGAGCATGCCGGCCTGCTCGTACCGCTCGTCCTTGTCGAGCGAGAGATGGCAGCTGAGCACGCCGAGCCGGGCGCCCGCGAACCGGACGACCGCCGTGGCGAAGCCGCGCCGGTGCAGACCGGGGGTGAGCGGCAGCAGGACGTCCTCGGTGCGCTCCACGCCGGCCCTGAGCGAGCAGAGGATCGCCGGGCCCGCGGCCGTCGCGCCCCCGGTGAGGATCACCAGGTCGCAGCCCGCCGCCAGCCTCGCCAGTTTCTTGCGCCAGCGGAAGAAGCGCGGCGACTCCTGGAGGAGGACGAGATCGGGCGCGCAGGCGCGGATCACCCGGGTGAGGGCCCGGGTGTCGTCCCGCATCGACCGGATGTTGTAGCTCAGGACACGGATGACGGCGGTACCGTCCGACTCGGTGCGGGAGTTGGGCAGCAGCATGACGATCAACATACGCCGAGGCGGGCTCGGCGGCCCGGTACGACAGCGCCCACCGGTCCCGGAGGGAGGGGACGGTGGGCGCGTGCGGTGGATGGGGGCGATGGCGCGCAGGTGCTACGGCTGCGCCGGCGCGCGGGGCGCTACATGATCGGGTCGGGCTCCCGGGCCAGGTCGGCCGCGCCCACCAGGCCGGCCTTGTTGCCGAGCTGGGCGGCGAGGACGTCGGCGACCGGGCGCCAGTTGCCGCCGACCAGCCACCGCTTGTACGACTTGCGGATCGGCTCCAGGACCAGCTCGCCCTCGTCCGAGAGGCCGCCGCCGACGATGAAGGCGGACGGGTCGAAGAGGGAGGCCAGGTCGGCCAGGCCCGCGCCGACCCAGCGGGCCAGCTCCCGGTAGGAGTCCACGGCCACCGGGCAGCCCTGGCGGGCGGCCATGGAGACGTGCTTGCCCTCGATGCCGGCGGGGGTGCCGTCGCCGAGGGCCAGCAGCATCTGGGCGTTCTCGGGGGTGGCGTTGGCGCGCTGCTTGGCGTATCGGACGAGGGCGCGCCCGGAGGCGTACTGCTCCCAGCAGCCCTGCGAGCCGCAGCCGCACAGCAGCCCGTCCGGGACCATCTTGATGTGCCCGAACTCGGCGGCCACGCCGAAGTGGCCGCGGCGCAGCTTGTTGCCGATGATGATGCCGCCGCCGAGACCGGTGCCGAGCGTGATGCAGATGACGTTGCGGTGGCCCTTGCCGGCGCCGAACTTGTACTCGCCCCAGGCGGCGGCGTTGGCGTCGTTCTCCACGACGACCGGCAGGCTGACGCGTGCCTCGACCTTCTCCTTCAGCGGCTCGTTGCGCCAGTGGATGTTGGGCGCGAAGTAGACCGTCGAGCGCTGCCGGTTGACGTATCCGGCCGCGCCGATGCCGACACCGACGATGTCGTGCCCCGCGCGTGCGCCCTCCACCGCCGAGGCGATGGCGTCCACGATGGCCTCGGGTGTGGTGGGGGTCGGCACCTTGAAGGTCGAGAGGATGTTGCCTTCCTCGTCGACCACGCCGGCCGCGATCTTCGTGCCGCCGATGTCGACGCCGATGGTGAGTCCCATGAATCCCTCAGTTTCGGTCGAGCCCCGCTACGGCCAACCGTACCCGAGGCCCTGCCGTCAAAAGCCCGTCGTCCACCCGGAGGCCGGCCCCGGCCCCAGGTCCTGAGGGATGCCGTCAGTCCAGGTCGATGCGCTCCCCGCCGCCGGTACCCTCGCCGTGGTCGTCCGGGCGGTCGTCCAACTCGGTGAGCTCGTCCTCCAGACTGTCCCCGGTGCGGGACGCCGTCCAGCGGCGCTCCTGGGACTCGACGGCGGAACGGTAGGCGGCGAGGAGTTCGCTGCCGGCCGCCGCGAGGTGGTCGAAGACGTCGGGGTTGCGCTCTATGACCGGCTCGACGGCCGCCTTGGCCTGCTGCACGACCTGCCGCACCACCTGCTGGGCCGCGGGCCCCGCGACCGCCCCGAGCAACGGTGCCTGGAACGACGACAGCTTCTCGGCGACGGCGTCGACGAACTTGCGCAACTCCTCGGCGGCCGAGCCGGGAGGCGGGCCGTACTCGGCGCGACGGCGGGCCTTCTCCTCCGCGAGATCCTCGGCGCAGGCCGTCGCCCACGCATCGGCATCACTGACCCGCGACGCCTCGCCCCCGGGCTCCTCCTGAGCGGCGTCGGACGGTACGCGCTCTTCGCTCATGGCGAACTCCTGACTACGGTTCGTCCTTCCGACGTTACCCGAATGGGGATGCGGGGCTCATCTCGCGGAGGAGGGTGGGGCGCAGAGTCGGAGCCCCGCCGGGGTCTGGGGCGGAGCCCCGCCGGGGTGCAGGGTCGGAGCCCCGCCGGGGTGCAGGGGCAGAGCCCCGCCGGGTCTGGGGCGGAGCCCCAGGAACGGGACGCCTCCCCCCACCGAGACGGGCGGGCGGGTGGGAAACCGGGGCGCAGGGG
>NZ_QFDQ01000204.1 GCF_003270085.1 Streptomyces triticisoli
GGTGCGCCTGGCCGGCGCCCAGGTGCCGATCGGCCCCGGGCCGCTCGTCGCCGACGCCCGCGCCGCCGCCGTCAAGGCACCCCCGCCGGAGGCGGGCCTGGCCGCCACCTGGTCCAAGCCGCGCCCCGGAGTCAACGGCGCCGACCCCGCCGTACCGGCCGCACCGCCCGTGCCGCCCGCGCCGCCCGCGCTCCCGGAGGCCGCGAACGACTGGCGCCCCTGGCGCTTCCGCATGTCCAACGACGTCTGGGGCACCCCGTCCGTCGCCGACGACCTGGTCTACGTCACCTCCTTCGAGGTGCACGCCCTCGACGTGGCCACCGGCCGGCGCCGCTTCAAGACCCGGGACGTGGCCTGGTCCATGGCGGTCGCCGACGGCCGTGTCCACGCCTCCGACGGGCCCACCCTGTTCGCCCTGGACGCCCGCGAGGGCGCCGACCTGTGGCGGCTGCAGACCGATGCCTGGGTGTACTCCCTCAGGGCCGACCGCGGCACGGTCGTCACCGGCACCCGGGGCGGCGGTGTCCAGGCCTGGGAGGCGGCCGGCGGGCAGAAGCTGTGGGAGATCACCGGCTGCCAGACCGACTTCGAGTCCCCGGAGGCCGGCCCCACCGTCCACGACGGCACGGTGTACGTCTGGCAGGACGCCCGGCTGCGCGCCCTGGAGGCCCGCACCGGTGAGGAGCGCTGGTCCTACCCCATCGGCGACGCGGCCTCCTGCGGCGGCGTGCCGGTGCGCATCACCCCGGCGCCCGACGGCTGCGTTTACGTCTCGGCCGGCACCCGCGTCATCGCCGTCGACGTCGCCGGCGGCCACGTCCGCTGGCACTTCGAGGCCCCGGCGGTCTTCCTCTCCCCGCCGGCCTTCGCCCCGGGTCCCGCGGTGACCGGCGGCGGGGTGTACCTGGCCGACTACCTCGGCACCGTCTACGCCCTGGACGCCGCCGACGGCCGGGACCGCTGGCGCATCGCCACCGAGGCCCGCTCCGGGATCGACCCCGTGCTGGTCGCCGCCGGGCACGTCCACGTCGGCAGCGGCAACGGCCTCTACACCCTGGACGCGGTCACCGGCACGCCCAAGTGGCGCTTCCAGGCGGGCGGCGAGATCGTCGGCTCCCCGGCGGTCGCCGAGGGCCGTATCCACTTCGGCTCGACGGACCACCTGTTGTACACGTTGAAGGCCGCCGACGGCCGCCTCCGCTGGAAGCTCGCCACCGGCGGCGAGATCACCGGCTCGCCGGTGGTCAGGGACGGGGTCGTGTACGCGTGCAGCAAGGACCGGTGCGTGTACGCGCTGGACGCGGAGAAGGGAACGGGGACGGCACGGACCGCCTGACCGGCGGGGGCGCTTCGGCGGCGGGGCGGTCCGGTGGCGGGGCGGTCCGGTGGCGGGGCGGTCCGGTGGCGCGGGGACTGGGGCTGCGGGGCCCGGGGGCCCGGGGGCCCGGGGCCTGGGGCCTGGGGCCTGGACGCGGGATCTGGTGACGGCCGTCGTACCGGATGCACGGAAGGGGCCACGGACGGCGGCCGTCGGTCCAGGTGAGCGGCGCTCTTGTCACCGTTCACACACAAGACGCTACGACGGGTACGCGATGGTCGCCATTCAGTGGCATGACCGTGACAGGCGGGTCGTTAGGGTGCCGACATGCATTCACGGGGACGCACACTCAGGTTCGCGGCGGTGTCGGCGGCGGTGGTCCTCTGCCTGACGGGGTTCACCACCGGGCGGGGGCACGGGCATGGCGGCGGTGGCGGTGGTGGTGGCGGAGGCTGCAGCAGCTCCAGCCAGGACCACGACAGTTCGTCGTCCTCGTCCTCGTCCGGGGGCGGCGCGTACAAGGACGACGACCAGGACGACTCGTACGGCGGCTCCGGCTCGTACCGGGACCGGTATGACGACACCGATGACGACCACGGCAGCGGCAGCGGCAGCGGTTCCGGTACGAGCGAGCCGGACCAGGAGAACGTGCTGGTGAGGCTGCTGAGCTGCGCCACGAAGAAGAAGCCGTACGCGACCGTCGAGGTCACCAGCCTCAACGCCACCACCGAGGGCCGCTTCGCCGTCACCGTCAGCTTCAGGGACGCCCGCGGAGTCGAGATCGTCTCCGCGGTGGAGGAGGCCGACGTGCCGGCGAACGGGAAGACGACCGTGAGAGTGCCCGTCCCCGGCCGCGACCACATCGCCAGGGTGGACCACTGCGACCTGGACCCGGAGGCCCCGTCGGCCGGGTGAGGGCGGGTGCACTGCCTTGCGGGGTGGCCAGGGTGGGGTGTGGGGGTGGGTTGGTGTGGCCGTGGGGTGGTGGCGTGGCCGTGGGGCCGCCCGCTTCTCGGGTCAGTGTCGTGCTTCCGCGGCCCGCGTCAAGGGCGC
>NZ_QFDQ01000205.1 GCF_003270085.1 Streptomyces triticisoli
CACCCCGCAGGCCCGCCACGGCTCACCGGCCCCGCAAGACCCCCCGACCGCACCGGCCGCCGAGAGCGCACCGGCCTCGCCGGCCGCCGACAGCCCACCGGCCCCGCACGAGCGCCCGTCCGCGCCGCTCGTGCTCGTGGCCTGCTCCGGCGGCGCCGACTCCGTGGCACTCGCCTCCGCCCTCGCCTTCGAGGCCCCCAAGCTCGGCATCCGGGCCGGCGGCATCACCGTCGACCACCGCCTCCAGGCCGGCTCCGGCCGGCGCGCCGACGAGGTCGCCCAGCGGCTGCGTGAACTCGGCCTGGACCCGGTCGAGGCCGTCGCCGTCACCGTGGGCCGCGAGGGCGGACCGGAAGCCGCCGCCCGCGACGCCCGCTACGCCGCCCTCGACGCCGCCGCCGACCGCCACGGCGCGCACGCCGTCCTGCTCGGCCACACCCGGGACGACCAGGCCGAGACCGTGCTGCTCGGCCTCGCCCGTGGCTCCGGCATCCGCTCCCTGTCCGGAATGGCCGCGGTCTCGGGGGCCGGCGGCCGTTACCGCCGCCCCTTCCTGCACATCGACCGGCAGACCGCCCGTACGGCCTGCATGGTCCAGTCCCTGCCCGTCTGGGACGACCCGCACAACGCCGACCCCGCCTACACCCGCTCCCGGCTGCGCCACGAGGGCCTGCCCGCCCTGGAGAAGGCCCTCGGCAAGGGCGTCGTCGAGGCCCTCGCCCGTACCGCCCAGCTCTCCCGGGACGACGCCGACGCCCTCGACGCCTGGGCCGGCCAGGTCGAGGCCGCCGTCCGTGACGACGACGGCCGCCTGGAGTGCGCCAAGCTCCACGAACTGCCCCCCGCCGTGCGCCGCCGCATCCTGCGCCGCGCCGCCATCGACGCCGGTGCCCCGGCCGGTTCCCTGTTCGCCCGGCACATCGAGGAAGTCGACCGGCTGATCACCGGCTGGCGCGGCCAGAAGGCCATCAACCTCCCGGGCCGGGTCGTCGCCCAGCGGCAGGGTGGCAGACTGGTGATTCGGCAAGGCTGAATCCTTCCCTCAGGGGAGAGACGCCGGTCTCTCTCCGAGGGGAGGCCGTGGCGGCCGGTTGCCCTCGCCGGGGCAGGCCGGAACAGCCGGTGTGACAACCGACCGAAAGTGATGCGGGTGGACGCGAAAGACATGGGTGCCGACCTCAAGCAGGTACTCATCACCAAGGAAGAGATCGACGCGAAGCTGGCCGAGCTGGCCGCGAAGATCGACGCGGAGTACGAGGGGAAGGACCTGCTGATCGTCGGCGTCCTCAAGGGCGCGGTCATGGTCATGGCGGACCTGGCCCGGGCGCTGTCCACCCCGCTCACCATGGACTGGATGGCCGTGTCCTCCTACGGCGCGGGCACCCAGTCCTCCGGCGTCGTGCGGATCCTCAAGGACCTCGACACCGACATCAAGGGCAAGCACGTCCTGGTCGTCGAGGACATCATCGACTCCGGCCTGACCCTGTCCTGGCTGATCTCCAACCTCGGCTCCCGCGAGCCCGCCTCCCTGAAGGTGTGCGCGCTGCTGCGCAAGCCGGAGGCAGCGAAGGTCGCCATCGACGTGGAGTGGGTCGGTTTCGACATCCCCAACGAGTTCGTCGTCGGCTACGGCCTGGACTACGCCGAGAAGTACCGGAATCTGCCGTTCGTCGGTACGCTCGCTCCCCACGTCTACGGCGGCTGAACCCCGAAAAGGGCCCATACGTCGTACGTCGATCGGGAACCCCGGCGGCCCTGGAGCCGTTGGAGCAGGCAGACGGGAACGACAGCCCTTCCGTGCGGCTTCGAGCCACCATGCTGGGGTACCGTCAGAAGAACTGTCTTATCAAACTCACTATGGCAGGAGGGACGGGGCGGAACCGCTCCGTATGGATGGACGTGAAGCGATACTTCCGTGGGCCGGTCATGTGGATCGTGCTGGCCGTCCTTGCCGTGGTCGTGTTGATGAATGTCGTCGGCGAGTCCGGCGGCTACAAGACGGTGGACACAGGCCAGGTCGTAGCAGCGATCAATGACAACAAGGTCCAGCAGGCCAAGCTGACCACTGGCGACGAGCAGACCATCAAGGTCGAGCTCAAGAACGGCCAGAAGGTCGAGGGCAGCTCGAAGATCCAGGCGAGCTACATCGGCGACCAGGGCGTGACCATCGCCGACACGCTGCAGACCAAGTACCAGGACAAGCAGATCCCGAAGGGCTACACGGTCTCGCCGACCAAGCAGAACGCCTTTGTCGGCATCCTGCTCTCCCTGCTGCCCTTCGTCCTCATCGTGGTCGTCTTCCTGTTCCTGATGAACCAGATGCAGGGCGGCGGCTCCCGGGTCATGAACTTCGGCAAGTCCAAGGCCAAGCTCATCACCAAGGACACCCCGAAGACGACGTTCGCGGACGTCGCCGGCGCGGAGGAGGCCGTCGAGGAGCTCCATGAGATCAAGGAGTTCCTGCAGGAGCCGGCCAAGTTTCAGGCCGTCGGCGCGAAGATCCCCAAGGGCGTGCTGCTCTACGGTCCGCCCGGCACCGGCAAGACCCTGCTCGCGCGTGCCGTCGCGGGCGAGGCCGGCGTGCCCTTCTACTCGATCTCCGGTTCCGACTTCGTCGAGATGTTCGTCGGTGTCGGTGCCTCCCGGGTCCGCGACCTGTTCGAGCAGGCCAAGGCGAACGCGCCGGCGATCGTCTTCGTCGACGAGATCGACGCGGTCGGCCGCCACCGCGGCGCCGGCCTCGGCGGCGGCCACGACGAGCGCGAGCAGACGCTGAACCAGCTGCTCGTCGAGATGGACGGCTTCGACGTCAAGGGCGGTGTGATCCTCATCGCCGCCACCAACCGCCCCGACATCCTCGACCCGGCGCTGCTGCGCCCGGGCCGATTCGACCGGCAGATCGCCGTCGACCGCCCCGACATGCTGGGCCGTCTGGAGATCCTCAAGGTCCACCAGAAGGGCAAGCCGGTCGCTCCCGACGTCGACCTGTCCGCCGTCGCCCGCCGCACCCCCGGCTTCACCGGTGCCGATCTGTCGAACGTGCTGAACGAGGCCGCGCTGCTCACGGCCCGCAGCGACAAGAAGCTGATCGACAACCACATGCTGGACGAGGCGATCGACCGCGTGGTCGCCGGCCCGCAGAAGCGGAGCCGGATCATGTCGGACAAGGAGAAGAAGATCACCGCGTACCACGAGGGCGGTCACGCCCTGGTCGCGGCGGCCTCACCGAACGCCGACCCGGTCCACAAGATCACGATCCTGTCCCGGGGCCGCGCCCTCGGCTACACGATGGTGCTCCCGGACGAGGACAAGTACTCGACCACGCGCAACGAGATGCTGGACCAGCTGGCCTACATGCTGGGCGGTCGCGCGGCCGAGGAACTGGTCTTCCACGACCCGACCACGGGCGCGGCGAACGACATCGAGAAGGCCACCGCCACGGCCCGCGCGATGGTCACGCAGTACGGCATGACCGAGCGCCTGGGCGCGATCAAGTTCGGCGGCGACAACACCGAGCCGTTCCTCGGACGTGAGATGGCTCACCAGCGCGACTACTCGGAAGAGGTCGCCGCGCTGGTGGACGAGGAAGTCAAGAAGCTCATCGAGAACGCGCACAACGAAGCCTGGGAGATCCTGGTCGAGAACCGCGACGTCCTCGACAACCTCGTCCTGGCCCTCCTGGAGAAGGAGACCCTGGGCAAGGAGCAGATCGCCGAGATCTTCGCTCCCATCGTCAAGCGCCCGCCGCGGCCCGCCTGGACCGGCTCCTCCCGCCGTACGCCGTCGACCCGCCCGCCGGTGCTCTCCCCGAAGGAGCTCGCGCTGACGAACGGGGCGAACGGCGCGGCGCCGGCGATCAGCACGGTCAAGTCCACGGCCACCGAGCCCGCCCCGGTCACGGAGCAGGCTTCGGAGGACCGCTCGGACAACTGACGGGTCCCGGCACCGGACCGCACCGGCCCCGGAATGTATGCCGCGCCCCCCAGGTTCTAGCCTGGGGGACGCGGCATTTCGCATGTCCGCAGATCAGACACACCAGGAACGAGGCTTCACATGACCGACCCCGTGACGCTGGACGGCGAAGAGAGCATCGGCGAGTTCGACGAGAAGCGCGCCGAGAACGCCGTACGGGAACTCCTCATCGCGGTCGGCGAGGACCCGGACCGCGAGGGCCTGCTCGAAACACCGGCACGGGTGGCCCGGGCGTACAGGGAGATATTCGCGGGCCTGTGGCAGAAGCCCGAGGACGTCCTGACGACGACGTTCGACCTGGGGCACGACGAGATGGTCCTCGTGAAGGACATCGAGGTGTACTCGACCTGTGAGCACCATCTCGTGCCGTTCAGGGGAGTCGCCCACGTCGGCTACATTCCGTCCGTGACGGGGAAGATCACCGGGCTGTCCAAGCTGGCCCGGCTGGTGGACGTCTACGCCCGCCGCCCGCAGGTGCAGGAGCGGCTCACCACGCAGATCGCGGACTCGCTGATGGAGATCCTGGAGCCGCGCGGCGTGATCGTCGTCGTGGAGTGCGAGCACATGTGCATGTCGATGCGGGGCATCCGCAAGCCCGGTGCGAAGACCATCACCTCGGCGGTGCGCGGTCAGCTGCGGGACGCGGCGACGCGGAACGAGGCGATGAGCCTCATCATGGCGCACTGACCCGGACCACGGGGGAGCGGGTGATGCCTCCGGTGGCTCACGCCACCGGTTCCGCCCCCGGGTGGTTGTGGTCGTCGTCCTCCGGGAGTCTGCAGACCCGTTCGAGGACCAGGGCGGCCGCTATGACCGCGATGCCGGCGAGGACCGAGAAGCCGGCGTAGACGGCCTGGTCGCGCCGGGCCGGGATGTCGAGGAGTTCCAGCAGGACGATGCCCGTGCCGCCGTACATTCCGGCGACCAGGGCGGCGACCAGGGCGCTGGCCTGACCGAAGACGACCGCGCGGGCCGCCATCATGGGATCGACGCCCTTGGCGTCGGGGCGGCGCTCGCGCTGGGCCTTCAGCCGGGCCCGCAAGGAGAGCGCCGTGGCCAGGAGGACCGCGGCGATCAGAGCGAGGACGATGGGGGCGGCCAGGGGGACGCTGGGGAGTGTCCCCACCGCGTTCCACAGACGGGCGGCCGCCCAGGACAGCACTCCGGCGACGACGAACACGCCGGCCAGCACCCTGATGCGCAGCTCTCTCACGGTGTCCCTTCAGCTCCCCCCGGACCTGTGGCCGGTCGCACGTCCTGCACGGGTTTTGCGTCGTCCAGACATTGTCGTCCAGACCTTAACGACTACTCGGGCAGCCGGAGTTCCAGGTCCCCCCGCGGTTCGACACCCTCGCGGGTGACCGAGGTCAGCAGGTCGGCCACCGCGCCCCGGCCGGGAAGCTGGGCCTGCGGGTCCACGTCGTACCACGGGGCGAGGACGAAGGCGCGTTCGTGGGCGCGCGGATGGGGGAGCGAGAGGACCGGATCGTCGGAGACGGTGTCGGCGTAGGAGACGATGTCGACGTCGATGGTGCGTGGGCCCCAGCGCTCGTCGCGGACCCGGTTGAAGGCCTCCTCGACGGCGTGGGCGCGCTCCAGGAGGGAGGAGGGCGGCAGGGTCGTCCTCAGGATCACCACCGCGTTGAAGTACGACGGCTGGGTGCCGGGCTCGACACCCCACGGCTCCGTCTCGTAGACCGGGGAGACGGCCCTGACGCGGACGCCGGGGGTGTCCTCCAGGGCGTCCACGGCGCCCTGCAGGGTCTCCAGGCGGTTGCCGAGGTTGGAGCCGATCGAGATCACGGCCCACTTGGGGTTCTGCAGGGTGCTGTCGGCGGCGTCGACCCTCTCGACGACGGAGGCGGGCACCGGCTGGACGGTCGGGTCGCTGGGCCCTTTGGTGAAAGGTGCGTTCATGCTCGGCTCCGGGTGATGGTGACGGTCACGTCGTCGAAGGGGACCGTGATCGGTGCGTCCGGCTTGTGGACGCAGACCTCGACCTCCTGGACCCCCTCGTGCTTCAGACAGACCTGGGCGATGCGCTCGGCGAGCGTCTCGATGAGGTTCACCGGCTCGCCCTCCACCACGGCCACGACCTCCTCGGCCACGATGCCGTAGTGCACGGTCCTCGCCAGATCGTCGTCGGCCGCGGCCGGCCGGGCGTCGACTCCCATGACGACGTCCACGAGGAAGGTCTGGCCCTCCTCGCGCTCCTTGGGGAACACACCGTGGTGCCCGCGGGCCCTCAGGCCGCGCAGCGCGACACGATCCACGCGAATCACTCCTGCAATCGTCGGCGGCGGCCGGTTCCTGCCGCGTGCGGGCGGCGCACCGGTCTCGGACGAATCTACCTGCGGGCACGGACAAAGCCGGGCCGCGGGGAGGCCGGGCGAGCCGGGTCCGGGGAGGTTTCACCGTGCGTTTCCCCTGGAGAACCCGGTTGCTCACGGGGCGGTGGGCGACTCGTTCCCGGGGCCGTGATTCCTGCCACTTTCCGGGCCCCTGCTCTTCGGGCGCCCACTCGCTCAGGCGGGTGAGTCGTCGTCCGAGTCCCCGTCGTCCCCGTTGCTTTCGGCCAGAACCGGGGAGGCGTGGTGGGACCAGAGCTTCCAGCCGAGGGGCGTGCGCCGGAACACGTTGGTGGCGACGACGAGCTGTCCGACCAGCGGGCCGAGCTCGTCGCCGTCCGCGGGGGCGGGGCCGCCGCTGAGGATGTTCTCGGTGCAGGTCACCAGGGCGGTGTTGCCGGTGACCGATACGTGCACGTCGGTGAGGAAGAACTGGATGTAGTCGGTGTTGGCCATGATCAGCGCGTACGAGCGCAGGACCTCGCCGCGTCCGGTGAGCACGGGCCAGCCGGGGTGCACGCAGGAGATCACGCCGGTGTCGGCCGGGTCGTGGTACTCCTCGTCGACGCCCAGGTCGGAGGGGGCGAGCCAGAGCGCGGACAGCTCCTCGAAGTCGCCCTGCTCCAGCGCCTCGTAGAAGGCGGTGTTGGCGGCCTCCACCTGTTCGACATCGGTGTGGGGGGCGCTCACCGGGCTCCTTCGGGGGAGCTCGCGCCCGGCGCGCGGACGCCGGCGGTGCACGCCTCTTCCACGGCGCGGGCGACCCGTACCGCGTCCGCCGTCGCGTGGACCTCGTGCACGCGTACGGCCCAGGCGCCGGCGTGCGCGGCGAGCGCGGAGACGGCGGCGGTGGCGGCGTCGCGCTCACGCGCGGGGGGCGGTGGGCCCTCGGGGCCGGCCAGCACCCGGCCGAGGAACCGCTTGCGGGAAGCGGCGACGAGGACCGGATGTCCCAGACCCCGCAGACGGTCGAGGCGGGCCAGGAGCGCCAGGTCGTGCCCGGTCTCCTTGGAGAATCCGAGGCCGGGGTCGACGACGATGCGGTCGGCGGCGACGCCGCCCTCCAGGACGGCCTCCACACGCGTGTGCAGTTCGTCGACGACCTCGGTGACGACGTCGTCGTACACCCCGCGGATGTTGCCGCCCTCCAGGAAGCCGCGCCAGTGCATCACGACGAACGGGGCGCCGGTGTCCGCGACCACCGGGATCATCGCGGGGTCGGCGAGGCCGCCGCTGACGTCGTTGACAAGTGCGGCGCCTGCCGCGAGCGCCTGCTCGGCGACGCGGGCGCGCATGGTGTCCACGGAGATCGTGACGCCCTCGGAGGCGAGGCCGCGGACGACGGGGACGACGCGCCGCAGCTCCTCGGCCTCGTCGACGCGGGTGGCGCCGGGGCGGGTGGACTCGCCGCCCACGTCGATCAGGTCCGCGCCCTGGGCGACGAGGTCCAGGCCGTGCTTGACGGCGGTGGTCGTGTCGAACCAGCGGCCGCCGTCGGAGAAGGAGTCGGGGGTCACGTTCACGACCCCCATGACCGCGCACCGGTCCCATGCCGGTAGGCCCGCCACTCGGCCGCGCCCGCTGTGGTTGCTCATACTTTCAGCGTAGGCCCCACACCCGGCCGTACCATCCACGGCCCGAGCGACGGCGTCCCGCGGAGCCGGGGCGGCGGGGAGAGGTGTGGCCCGGGCGGAAGCCCCCGGAGGGGGTGCGGGCTTCCGCCCGGGCCTGTTCGGGGCCGGCCCGCCCGCCGGGCGGGCCCTAGGCCGCGCGTACGTCCCGTTCCGTGACCGAGTGGGCGCAGGAGCGCTCGGCGGCGGTGCGGCGGCGCAGGAAGCGCGGCAGGGGCAGGGCCAGGTCGACGAAGCCCTCGGCCTGCATGGCGGCGAAGCCGATGCGGGGCAGGTCCGCGGAGGCGCGGTAGACGACGAACCGCGGCTCCCAGCGGGGCTGGAACTTGGCGTTGAACTTGTACAGCGACTCGATCTGGAACCAGCGGGAGAGGAACACCAGCAGTCCGCGCCAGGCCCGCAGCACAGGCCCCGCGCCGATCTTCTCGCCGCGCGCCAGCGCCGAGCGGAACATCGCGAAGTTCAGCGAGACACGGGTGATGCCGAACTTCGGGGCGGCCTGGAGCGCCGCGACGATCAGCAACTCGTTCATGCCGGGGTCGGCAGAGCGGTCACGCCGCATCAGGTCCAGGGACGCGCCGTCCTCGCCCCAGGGCACGAAGTGCAGGACCGCCTTCAGGTCGCCGTACTCGCCCGGCTCGTCGTCCTGCTTGTGCGCGGTGGCGATCAGACAGTCCCCGTCGGCGGGGTCGCCGATGCGGCCGAGCGCCATGGAGAAACCGCGCTCGGTGTCGGTGCCGCGCCAGTCCTCCGCCGCCCGCCGGATCCGCTCCAGCTCGGTCTGGCCGAGGTCACGGATGCGCCGCACCCGGGTTTCGTAGCCGGCCCGCTCGATGCGCTTGACCATCTGACGGACATTGCGCATCGCGCGTCCGGCGAGCGAGAAATCCGCGACGTCGACCACCGCCTCGTCACCCAGTTCCAGGGCGTCCAGACCGGTCTCCCGGGTCCACACCTCGCCGCCGGTCTCGGAGCAGCCCATGACGGCGGGTGTCCAGGAGTGGGACCTGGCCTCGTCCATGAACCGTTCGATGGCCCCCGGCCAGGCCTCGACGTCGCCGATCGGGTCGCCGCTGGCCAGCATCACGCCGGAGACGACGCGGTACGTCACCGCCGCCTTGCCGCTGGGGGAGAACACGACCGCCTTGTCCCGGCGCAGCGCGAAGTGGCCGAGGGAGTCCCGGCCGCCGTGCCTGGCCAGCAGGGCGCGCAGCCTGCTCTCGTCCTCCTCGGTCAGGCGCGCGGCCGGATGCTCGGGGCGGAGGGCCAGGTAGATGGTGGTGACCGCGGTGAGCCAGCCGAGGGCACCGAGGGAGAAGGCGACGGTCCAGGAGGTGTTGCCCTGGTAGCCGACCGGGCCCTCGAAGCCGAACAGGCCGTAGACGACATGGGTCAGCCGGTCCGCCACGCTGGGGTTGCCGACCATCCGGTGCCCGTGCGCGGTGACGACGACCATGCCAAGGCCCAGCGAACCGGCGCTCATCAGGACGAAGTTGGCCAGCGCCCGCCAGCGGCTGCGCGGGTCCGGCAGCGCGGCGAACTCACGGCGGTGGATCAGCAGCGGAGCGAGCAGCGCGAGCGAGATGACGACCCCGACCACGGAGTGCCGGTAGACGAACTCCGCCGCCGCGCCGGCCGGCAGCAGCACCACGGCCGCGCGCCAGGCCCGCCGCTTGCGCCGCTTCAGGCCGTGCGCGAGCAGCAGCAACAGCACGCCCACGCTGAGCGAGAGGGCCGCGGCGAACGGGCCGAACGAGCCCGGCAGCACCTCGGCCAGGGCGTGCATACGGCTGTGCCTGAAGCGCGGGAAGACACCCGCGGCGATGTCCAGGAGGCCGACGACCGCGCAGGCCCGGCCGACCAGAGCGGGGACGGCCTCGGGGCGCGGGCCGCGGAGTATGCGCCGCACCCGGTTCGATCGGCCAGGAACCCCGTCCGGCATTTCCCCATCTGTCCTGACAGACATCGCATCCCGTAGTTCTGCGAGAGACCTTGAATCCGGTGCCGATCCCGGGCATCCGGCGACATTGCGCCCTCTAGGACGGTGTCCAGGGGAGTCAGGTTCACTCCCCGCCGGAAAGTCGAGTCAAAGACCAGGGAAAGGCCGGGGCAAGCCCTCGCGAGGAGGCGGCGGCGGGCCCGGGCGGGAAGCGCAGGCGGGTAAGAGTCCATGGGTCTCACGAGCAACAAGATGTTGGCGCTGGCGACTCTGTTCGCCGTCCTGCTGTTCGTCGGCACGGTGTGGCTCTGGCCACGTCTGGCCCGCCGCACCTGGGGTGCGGTCGGCGGACGCGTCGGCCTGCTGCTGGCCACCCAGCTGGCACTGTTCGCGTGCGCCGGACTCGCCGCCAACCAGGCCTTCGGCTTCTACGCCAGTTGGGCGGACCTGTTCGGCCGGGAGAAGGGACAGGGGGTCGTCGTCGAACACTCGGCGCGCGGCCGCGGCGGCGGCCCGCTGCAGGTGGTCGGCACCCAGCGGGTGCGGCTGGGCAGCAGTGCGCGGCCGCAGACCGCCGGCCAGATCCAGAAGGTCGACATCGTGGGCCGTACGACCGGCATCGCCACGCCCGCGTTCATATACCTGCCGCCGGAGTACTTCCAGCCGCAGTACCGCACGCGCACCTTCCCCGCGGCCGTGGTGCTCACCGGCTACCCGGGCACCGCGCAGGCGCTGATCACCAAGCTGCACTACCCGCGCACGGCGCAGGAGCTCGCCGAGGACGGGCGGGCGCAGCCGATGATCCTGGTGATGCTGCGGCCGACGGTGGCGCCGCCGCGGGACACGGAGTGCGTGGACATCCCGGGCGGCCCGCAGACCGAGACGTTCTTCGCCGAGGACCTGCCGGACGCCGTCGCCGCCCACTACCGGGTCGTGGGGAAGCCGGGCAGCTGGGGCATCGTCGGCAACTCCACGGGGGGTTACTGCGCGCTGAAACTCGCCATGCACCATCCCGAGGTGTACGCCGCGGGCGCGGGCCTGTCCCCGTACTACAAGGCGCCGATCGACCCGACCACGGGCGATCTGTTCCAGGGGCAGCAGCATCTGCGGAACCGTGCCGACCTGCGGTGGAGCATCAAACACCTGCCCGCGCCCGACACTTCGCTGCTCGTCACCAGCAGCAGGGCCGGCGAGACCAACTACCGGGCGACGCTCAGGTTCATAGAGGAGGTGAGGGCGACGAACAGGACACGGATCTCGTCGATCATCCTCGACAGCGGGGGGCACAACTTCAACACCTGGCGGCGTGAGATCCCGGCGGCGCTGCAGTGGATGAGCGCCCGCCTGAGCGACCACTGAAATGATCTTGCTGAAGCGAAGGCGAAGGCGAAGGCGGCCGGAACTCCCGTCGTCGCAGGAAGGTTTCGGTATGGCTGTCTTTTTGCCGGGCGGCCTGCCGGGACTCGTCTACGCGCGGTAAGTTTCTGGCCATGCCACGTGGACGACACCGCCATTCCCCGCCCTTGCACAGGCTGCTGCCTCCTTCGGCGATCGCCGGCGTCTCGCTCGTCTGCGCCCTGGCGCCCTGGGTGTTCACGGACGCGATCGTGCTGCGGTCGCTCGCCGCGGCCGCCGCGGCGACGGCGGTCACCGGCGCGGTCGTGATGCGCCGCTGGGACGGGCAGGCCGGCCGGCAGGTCGCCGACCTCACCCGCGCGCGTGCGAGCGACGAGTGGCGCTTCGAGGAACGAGTCGCCGAACTCGAGACGGATCTCGAGGAGTCGCGCGAGCTGCGGGTCCGGCTCGAGCAGAAGCTGCGCGCCAGGCGTGCGGAGCTGGCGGGGCTGCGCAACGAGCACGCGGCACTGCTGCGGCGGTACGCCACGGCGGAGACCGAGCGTGCGAGCGCGCTGGAGGGCCGCCGCCTGCTGGAGATAGAGGCCGCCCCCGAAACCCCCGCGCTGCCCGCCGGGCCGACGGCCGGCACGGAGGAGAAGCCGGAGGCCGAGGCTCCCGCCGTGTTCTCCCCGGAGGGCTCCCAGCTGTTCCTGCGGGCCCGGGCGGCGCTGTCGCGGCTCGGCACGGACGGCGAGGAGACGAACGCGGCCGCTGCCCAGGAGTCCGACGCCTCGTCGGGGGCCGACGGCAGTGCCGATGCCGGCCCCGCGCGGGAGGACGAACCGGAGGGGCAGCCCGAGGCGGCCGATGCGCACGAGCGCACGGCCGCCACCACGACCGAGCCGACCGCGGCGACCGAGCCGAGCGAGCCGAGCGAGCCGGTGGAGCCGAGTGAGCCGGTGGAGCCGAGTGAGCCGGTGGAGCCGAGTGAGCCGGTGGAGCCGACCGCGTCGGCCGGAGAGGCCGCGCCGTCCCCCGCGACCGGTCCGACCGATCCGACTGATCCGACCGGTCCGACTGATCCGACCGGTCCGGTCGAACCGGCACGTCCGGCCCAGTCCGCGCCGCAGCGGTCCTCCGGGCACTTCACCGTGCCGACCGCGGTGGCCGTCGTACCGGCCGCGCCCGCGCGGCGCCCGGTGGCCGAGGGCGGATTCGACTTCTTCGGGGCGAAGAAGGGTTCGCCGTCCACCGACCTGGGCGCCGTCCAGAACGAGGACCTCGCCGACGTGGTCGGCCAGGAGGCCCTCACCCTCCACAAGGCGGAGGCCGAGTCCCAGTACAAGCCGGCCGCGGGCCAGATCATCGACCTGACGGCCCACGACGAGACAGAGTCGGTCGACGTACAGGGCCTGCGCACCGCGGCCTCCTGACACCCCGGCGGGCCGCGCTCAGGCCATCCAGCGGTCCGGGCGCGCGGTCCGGCGCCCCGTGCGGGACCTCTCCGCCTGGGCCCGCAGGAGTTCCGCCGCCTCCCCGGCGTCCCGCAGGCGGGCCGTCACGGTCTTGTCGGCGCCGGTGTCCACGTGGAGGTCGGCGACGCGCCGTGCGCGCTGCCACGGGCCCTGGGACAGCCGTACGCTCTGCACCTTGGCGTGGGGCACCAGCGCGAGGTGGCGGCACAGGAGCCCGCGCCGGGTGGCGAACACCGCGTCGGTGACGGCGGTCCCGTGTCCGCGCCACCACACCGGCAGGCACCACCGGGCGCGTCGCGGCGGAGGTGTCAGCGAGGCCGCCGGCGGCACCGTCACCCCCGGCAGCACCCGCGCGATGACCGACTCGGCGACCTCGCGCGGGGCGACCGGCAGCAGCATGGAGTTCGAGGACCCGGCCACGTCCAGCTCCACCCGGACCCAGCCCCACCACCGCCACAGCAGCGGCTCCACGATGCGTACGGTCTGCACCCGCCCCGGCGGCACCGTCTCGTGGACGCGGTCCAGCAGCCCCCGGTCGATCCGCAGCCCGTCGGGCGACTCGCTCACCGTCCAGCCGTAGGAGGTGACGAAGCGGCCCGCGCTGCTGGTCACGGCCCCGCCGAACAGCGGCACCGCGGACACCAGCACCGTCCACAGGTTGTCCGTGGCCAGCCACAGCAGCGACGGTACGACGACGGCGGCGACCAGCGAGCCCCAGGTCGCGCCGGTCAGCAGCAGCGAGACGGCGATCACGCGCGCGGGTACGCGCACGAGCTCCCGCGCGGGTGCCTCACCGACCTCGTGCGCCGACTCGGGCGCGAACCCTGCCGCCCGCGCCAGCAGTTCGGCGCGCAGCGCCCGGGCCTCCTCCTCGCCGAGGAAGGCGAGTTCGTCCTTCTCGTCGGTCCCTATGACGTCGAGCTTGAGCTTGGCCACGCCCGCGACCCGCGCGAGCAGCGGCCTGGTGACGTCGACGGCCTGGATCCGCTCCAGCCGGATGTGCGCGGTACGGCGGAACAACAGCCCGGTGCGGATGCGCAGTTCGGTGTCGGTCACCGCGTAGTGCGTGAACCACCAGGACAGAAAGCCGTAGAGGGCGGCCGCGGACACGAGCACCGCGAGCCCGGCCAGCAGCGTGGTCGTGGTCAGCCGGGTGAGCTGCCGCTGCGCCTGGGTGGGGTCGTGCACGGCCCAGCCCGCGAGCACGGCGACCGGCGCCCACGCCCGTCTGAGCGGGGTCACGGGGTGCAGCCGCCGCTCGGTCACGGGCCGCTCGTCGCGTACGGCCTGCTCGCCCCCCGCCGCCGTCACATCCCCGCCGATCGGGCCTCGCCGAGCTCGGTGAGCCGGTCGCGCAGCCGTTCCGCCTCGGCCGGGTCGAGGCCGGGGATGGTCGCGTCGGTCGCGGCGGCGGCCGTGTGCAGCTGCACGGTGGCCAGCCCGAAGTGCCGTTCGACCGGCCCGGAGGTGACCTCGACCAGCTGCATCCGCCCGTACGGCACGACGGTCTCCTCGTGCCACAGCACGCCCCGGCTGATCAGCAGGTCGTCGGCGCGCTCGGCGTACCGCCAGGAGCGCCAGTTGCGGCCGAGCAGCACCCAGCCCCACGCCATCAGCGCCAGCGGCAGCAGCGCGGACGCCGACCAGGCGGGACCGACCAGCAGCCCCGGCAACAGCCCCGCGGCCAGGGCGAACAGACCCAGCCACAGCACCAGCAGCAGCCGCCGCATCCGCAGCAGACCGCGCGGCAGCGGGATCCACACCGGCTCGTCGCCGGCCGCCCGCTCCTCGTCCACGCTCCCCGTCTCCATGGGGCAAGCGTACGTAGGGGAGACTGTGTCCATGACTCCTACCACGGAGACCACGGTCGGGATCGGCGGCGCCGCGGAGAGCACCGACATGGTGCTCAACATCGGACCCCAGCACCCCTCCACGCACGGAGTGCTGCGGCTGAGGCTGGTGCTGGACGGCGAGCGCATCAAGCGCGCGGAGCCGGTGATCGGCTATATGCACCGCGGCGCGGAGAAGCTGTTCGAGGCGCGCGACTACCGTCAGATCATCATGCTGGCCAACCGCCACGACTGGCTGTCGGCCTTCTCGAACGAGCTGGGCGTGGTCCTGGCCGTGGAGCGGATGCTCGGCATGGAGGTCCCCGTGCGCGCGGTGTGGACGCGCACGCTGCTCGCGGAGCTCAACCGGGTGCTCAACCACCTGATGTTCCTCGGCTCCTACCCGCTGGAGCTGGGCGGCATCACGCCGGTCTTCTACGCGTTCCGGGAGCGCGAGGTCCTGCAGAACGTCATGGAGGAGGTCTCCGGCGGCCGGATGCACTACATGTTCAACCGGATCGGCGGCCTGAAGGAGGACCTGCCGGCCGGCTGGACCACGCGCGCGCGTGCCGCGGTCGCCGACGTGCGCTCGCGCATGGACGTCTTCGACGACCTGGTGCTCGGCAACGAGATCTTCCGGGGACGCACCCGGGGTGTGGGCGTCCTGACCCCGCGGGCCGTGCACGCCTACGGCGTGAGCGGCCCGATCGCCCGCGCCTCCGGCGTCGACTTCGACCTGCGCCGCGACGAGCCGTACCTCGCCTACGGGGAGCTGCAAGGCACCCTGAAGGTCGTCACCCGGCAGGAGGGCGACTGCCTGGCCCGCTTCGAGTGCCTGCTGGAGCAGACCCACAACGCGCTCGACCTCGCCGACGCCTGCCTGGACCGGCTGGCCGAGCTGGAGCCCGGCCCGGTCAACCAGCGGCTGCCGAAGGTCGTCAAGGCGCCCGAGGGGCACACGTACGCGTGGACCGAGAACCCGCTCGGCATCAACGGCTACTACCTGGTCAGCAGGGGCGAGAAGACCCCGTACCGGCTGAAGCTGCGCTCGGCCTCGTACAACAACATCCAGGCGCTCACCGAACTGCTGCCGGGCACGCTGGTGGCGGACATGGTGGCGATCCTGGGGTCAATGTTCTTCGTGGTCGGGGACATCGACAAATAGGGCCGCCGGCCCGGACACGCCGACCGGCTGCACCAGCCAGCCGAAGTCGCCGAGCCCGCCGGCCGCGGTGAGCTCGGTGGCCTCCCCGGCGCGCGCCAGGGCACGTACGTACTCTTCGGGGCGCGTGGAGGCGAGCGCCAGCGGGGGGCGTGCGCCGGTGATGCCCAGGGTGCGCAGGGCGTCGCGCTGGGTGAGCAGACGGGCACCCGGGGGCGCGTGGGCGGCGCACGCGTCCAGCGCCACGTGCGCTGTGATGTCGCACGAGCCGTCCGGTACCGGCGCCGTCTCCCGGCCCTCCCGGAAGCCGGTGAGCGTGCCGAAGGGCGGCCGGGCGTCCGCCGTGTGCGCGTAGTCCACGGCGACCGCCAGGCCCCGCTCCACGCGGGCGACCGCTGCGGCCCAGGCGGTGTCACGGGGCAGCCCGATCTCCGCGCGCAGCCCCTGCACGGCGGGCAGCGGCCACCACCGCGCCAGCCACCGGGCCTCCGCCGCCGACACCGGCTCCCCGAGCCGCTCGGTGCCGTCCCGCCGTACGAGAACGCGCCGGGGTACGCCCGTGGAGTCCACCTCCGCGACCTCCACCGGCACGTTGTCCAGCCACTCGTTGGCGAACAGCAGCCCCGTGATCCCCCGTGGGGGCTCGGTCAGCCACTCGATCCGGTGGTCGAGACCGTCGGGCCGGCCGGCGATCTCGACGGCGTGCACGCGTGTGCGTGCGGCCACGTCCGCGGGCAGCGTGGCGAGCACCCCGGCGGCCAGCTCGCCCCGCCCGGCCGCCATGTCCACGAAGTCCAGCGCCGCTGGGCGGTCCAGTGCCTCGTCGACCAGGCACAGCAGCCGCGCCACGGCCCGCGCGAACAGCGGCGAGGCGTGCACGGACGTACGGAAGTGCCCGGCCGGCCCCTCCGGCCGCCGGTAGAAGCCGCCCGGCCCGTACAGGGCCTCCTCGGCCGCCACCCGCCAGCCGCGCCACTCCTCCGCAGGGCCGTCCGCCTCGGCGCCCGCCTCGTTGTCCGTCTCGGTGTCCGCGGTGCTGTCCTCTGTGTTGTCCGCCACCTCGCCAGACTAGGCGCACAGGTGATCACGGCCTCCACCTTGGGGAGTACGAGCGCCGGGTGCGGATCGGCCCTCCGGCTGACTCTCGCGCCTGTCCCGCTTGCCTACTCTGGGTTACGTGCAGCGCCTCTATGACTTCCTCCGCAGGCACCCGATGTGGGTCGACGGCTTCTGGGCCCTGGTCCTGCTCGGGATCTCCGGTGTGAGCGCGGCGAACATCCACAGGGTGCCGAACCACCACGGATCACCCGGCGCGGCCCTGGCCGTCTCCGTCGTGCTGTGCGCGGTCGTCGCCCTGCGCCGCCGGATGCCCGAGCAGATGCTGCTGCTGGCGGCGGCGACCGGCGTGGCACAGCTGGTCCTGGACGTCCAGACGACGCCGGCCGACTTCGCCCTGCTGGTGATCGTCTACACCGTCGCCGCGGACGGCGCTCGCTGGGCCTCCCGGTTCGCCCTGGCCGGCGGGCTGTGCGCGGCGACCCTCGCGCAGATCCGCTGGCCGCAGGACGACGCGAGCCCCCTCGGCAATGTCGCCGTGGCGGTCTTCACGACGGTGCCGTTCGTCCTCGCCTGGGTGCTCGGCGACTCCATACGCACCCGCCGCGCCTACTTCGCGCAGCTGGAGGAGCGCGCCGCCCGTCTGGAGAAGGAGCGCGAGGCGCAGGCCAAGGTGGCGGTCGCCGCCGAGCGCGCCCGCATCGCGCGCGAGCTGCACGACGTGGTCGCGCACAACGTGTCGGTGATGGTGGTGCAGGCCGACGGCGCCGCCTACGTCCTCGACGCCGCGCCCGACCAGGCGAAGAAGGCCCTGGAGACCATCTCCTCCACCGGTCGCCAGGCACTCGCCGAGATGCGCCGCCTGCTGGGCGTGCTGCGCACCGGGGAGCCCCAGGAGAGCGGCGAGTACGTGCCGCAGCCCGACGTCGACCAGATCGAGGAGATGGTCGAGCGGTGCCGGGCCTCCGGACTGCCCGTCGACTTCAGGATCGAGGGCACCCCGCGCCCGCTGCCCAGCGGCGTCGAGCTCACCGCGTACCGCATCGTGCAGGAGGCCCTGACCAACACCCGCAAGCACGGCGGGCCGGACGCGGGCGCGAGCGTGCGCCTGGTCTACTTCGACGACGGCCTCGGCCTGCTCGTCGAGGACGACGGCAAGGGCGCCCCGCACGAGCTGTACGAGGAGGGCGGCGCCGACGGCCGGGGCCACGGCCTGATCGGCATGCGCGAACGCGTCGGCATGGTCGGCGGCACCCTGGACGCGGGCCCCCGCCCCGGCGGAGGCTTCCGCATCAGCGCCCTGCTGCCGCTCAAACAGGCGCACTGACGCGGACGTACGCCCCCGTCGCCCCTGTTACACCCCCTGCCACACCCCCTGACTCGCCACTGATTCGCCGACCACAGGACGGAAGGACCCCGATGACGATCCGCGTGATGCTCGTCGACGACCAGGTGCTGCTGCGCACCGGATTCCGGATGGTGCTCGCCGCCCAGCCGGACATGGAGGTCGTCGCGGAGGCGGGCGACGGCGTCGAGGCCCTGCAGGTACTGCGCGCCACCGCCGTCGACGTGGTGCTGATGGACGTGCGCATGCCGAAGCTGGACGGCGTGGAGACCACCCGCCGCATCTGCTCCGAGCCCGACCCGCCGAAGGTGCTGATACTGACCACCTTCGACCTCGACGAGTACGCCTTCTCCGGGCTGAAGGCGGGCGCCTCCGGGTTCATGCTCAAGGACGTGCCGCCCGGCGACCTGCTCGCCGCGATCCGCGCCGTGCACAGCGGCGACGCCGTCGTCGCGCCCTCCACCACGCGTCGCCTGCTCGACCGGTTCGCGCCGATGCTGCCCGCCGCCGGCAAGGAGCCGCAGCACAAGGAGTTGCAGCGGCTCACCGAGCGCGAGCGCGAGGTCATGGTGCTGGTCGCGCAGGGCCTGTCGAACGGCGAGATCGCAGCCCGGCTGGTGCTGTCCGAGGCGACCGTGAAGACCCATGTGGGCCGCATCCTGACCAAGCTGGGCCTGCGCGACCGGGTGCAGGTGGTCGTGCTGGCCTACGAGACCGGGCTCGTCCGGGCCGGCGGACATGGCTGAGCGGAGCGGGCGGCGTCGGTAGGGTCTGCGCATGCTCCTGTGGATCAACGGCCCCTTCGGGGGCGGCAAGACACAGACCGCACACGAGATCCGGCGCCGTCTGCCCGGCAGCGTCATCTGCGACCCCGAGCACGCCGGCTTCGGCCTGCGCCGGATGCTTCCGCCCGAACTGCGTGGAAACTTCCAGGAGTTGGCGTCCTGGCGGCAGGGCGTGGTCGAGGTCCTGGACCTGGCCCTCACCCGGCACGAGGGCGTGGTGATCGCCCCCATGACCGTCACCGACTCCGGCCACTTCGCCGAGACCGTCGGCCGGCTGCGCGAACTGGGCCACGACGTACGGCACTTCACGCTCCTCGCGGAACGCGGGACCGTCCTGAAGCGGCTGCGCGAGCGCGGCCTGGGGCACCTGCTCGCGCACGTCGGCGGGAAGAACGCCGGCCCGGGCCGGGAGACCTGGGCCGTGCAGCAGCTCGACCACTGCCTCGAGCGGCTGCGTGAGCCGGAGTTCGCCGAGCACCTGTGGACGGACCACTCGACCGTGCCGAAGACGGCCGACCGGATCGCCGTCCTGGCGGGCCTGACGCTGAAGCCCAACAGGGAGGGCCCGCTGCGGACCCGGCTCAGACAGGCGAAGGCGGGCGTCCGGCACATCCGGCTCGACTGACGGGCGACGCCGGCGGCGACCGAGTGATCACCCGCCGCCGGTGTTCTCCTTGAGCGGTCACACGCTGTCGCCGGCGTTCTCCTCCAGCCGTGCCACGAACTCCGCGACCGCCGCCCGCACGTCGTCCGCCGTCCACTCCAGGCCGGCGGCTCGCACGGAGACCTCGGTGAAGGCGAGGCCAGGGCCCATGGCGTCCCAGCCGGAGGTGAAGAGCATCGTGCCCGTCTCCTCGGCGGTCCGGATCGCGGCCTCGGCGGCCACGTCGGCCTCGTACGGCAGCCAGAGCTGGAACTCGTGGGTGTGCGGTACCTCGGGGTGCACGCGCACCCACGGCAGCCCCGCCGCGGCGAAGCCCTCGTGCAGTGCGGTGGCCACCACGCGCGCGTGCCGTACGTACTCGGGCAGGCGGGGCAGCTCCCGCTCCAGGCCGGCCAGTGCCGACAGGGCCGTGGGGAACTGCTGGAAGACGTTGCCGCCGTACCGATGCCGCCAGGCCCTGGCCTCCTCGACCAGTTCCCTCGGGCCGGCGAGCGCGGCGCCGCCGTAGCCGTCGAGCGACTTGTAGAACGACACGTACACGCTGTCGGCCAGGTCCGCGATCTCCTCCAGCGGGCGGCCGAAGTGCACGGTGGACTCCCACAGGCGCGCGCCGTCGAAGTGCACCACCGCGTCACGCGCGCGTGCCGCTTCGACGAGTTCGGTGAGCTCCTCCCAGGTGGGCAGCAGGAAACCGGTGTCGCGGAGGGGAAGTTCGAGCATCAGCGTCCCGAAGTGCTCGTCGAGGCCGCGCACTTCCTCGGCGGTCGGCAGCCGGGGCGCGCCCGTCACCCGCACCGGGCGCAGGCCGGAGACCTGGCTGAGGGCTTGCCTCTCGTGCACCTCGGGGTGGGCCAGGGCGTGCAGCGCGACCGTCGGGTTGCCGGTGCGGCCCGCCCAGCAGCGCAGGGCGACCTGCTGGGCCATCGTGCCGGTCGGGAAGAAGGCGGCGGCCTCCTTGCCCAGCAGCTGGGCGACCTTCTCCTCCAGGGCCTCGACGACTCCGTTGCCGTACATGTCCGACGGCTCGTCGAGGTCGTGGACCTCCTCCGCCCGCTCCAGCAGGGCCAGCCGCTCCCGGAGCGTCCCCAGGAACCCGGGGCGTGCGAGCACCCGCTTCGCGCTCCGGTACGCCCCTGTGCGCCGCTCGCGCAGCCGTTTGCGCTGCTCCTCGTCCGAGAGCCGCTCTTCCCGCCGGTCGTCCTGCTCCGCCGTATCACTCATGTCCCGGATCATCGCGTGCACCGGCCGCGGCGGGCACCCGGATTCCCGTACCGGGTCCGTGGGGAAGCCCACAGCCTGTGCACGAACGGACGCCCCCGGAACCGATAGCGTTAACATGACGAGAAATCGTCCGGTACCCGAAGCGGACTGGAACGGAAGGCCGCCGTCGCGTGAGTACAAGCCAACAGCCAGACCCCAGGGACCGCCCCGCGCGGCTCACCGTCGGCGTCGTCGGCGCCGGCCGGGTGGGACCCGCGCTCGCCGCCTCCCTCCAGCTCGCCGGGCACCGTCCGGTGGCCGCCTCCGGAGTCTCCGACACCTCCAGGCGGCGTGCCGAGCTGATGCTCCCCGGCGTGCCCCTGGTACCGCCCGCCGAGGTGCTGCAACGGGCCGACCTGGTGCTGCTGACCGTTCCCGACGACTCCCTGCCCGGGCTGGTCGCGGGCCTGGCCGAGACCGGCGCGGTGCGGCCCGGACAACTGCTCGTGCACACCTCCGGGCGGTACGGCGCGAACGTGCTCGACCCCGCCCTGCGCGCGGGCGCGCTGCCGCTGGCCCTGCACCCGGCGATGACCTTCACCGGTACGCCCGTCGACGTGCAGCGGCTGGCCGGGTGCTCCTTCGGCGTCACCGCCCCCGAGCAGCTGCGGCTGGCCGCCGAGGCCCTGGTCATCGAGATGGGCGGCGAGCCGGAGTGGATCGCCGAGGAGATGCGGCCGCTGTACCACGCGGCGCTCGCCCTGGGCGCCAACCACCTGGTGACACTGGTCGCCCAGTCCATGGAGCTGCTGCGCGAGGCCGGTGTCGGGGGCCCCGACCGGATGCTCGGCCCGCTGCTCGGCGCCGCCCTGGACAACGCCCTGCGCTCGGGCGACGCGGCCCTGACCGGCCCCGTCGCGCGCGGCGACGCCGGTACGGTCGCCGCCCACGTCACCGAACTGCGCCGGCACGCCCCGCAGACCGTCGCCGGCTATCTGGCGATGGCCCGCGCCACCGCCGACCGCGCGCTCGCCCACGGCCTGCTCAAGCCCGAACTCGCCGAGGACCTGCTGGACGTCCTCGCCGGCGGTGCCGACCTGCCCGAGAACGGGGAAGACCGATGAGCCGTCGCACGAGCCGTCGCACGTGCGGACTCGCCCCCACGGCGGACGATCTGGAGTACGCGCGCGACCACTTCGCGGGCCCGGGACGCACCGCCGTCGTCATGACCATGGGCGCCCTGCACGAGGGCCACGCCACCCTGATCCGCACGGCCCGCGCCCACGTCGGCGACGAGGGCTTCGTGATCGTCACCGTCTTCGTCAACCCGCTGCAGTTCGGCGCGGGCGAGGACCTCGACCGTTACCCGCGCACCCTGGACGCCGACCTGAAGGTCGCCGAGCAGGCGGGCGCCGACGTCGTGTTCGCGCCGTCCGCGGAGGAGGTCTACCCGGGCGGCGAACCCCAGGTCCGGATCACCGCCGGCCCCATGGGCGAGCGCCTGGAGGGCGCCTCGCGCCCCGGGCACTTCGACGGCATGCTCACCGTGGTCGCCAAGCTGCTGCACCTCACCCGTCCCGACATGGCCCTGTACGGCCAGAAGGACGCCCAGCAGCTCGCCCTGATCCGCCGCATGGTGCGCGACCTCGACTTCGGTGTGGAGATCGTCGCCGTGCCGACCGTGCGGGAGGACGACGGCCTGGCCCTGTCCAGCCGCAACCGCTACCTCTCCCCGCGGGAGCGGCGCACCGCCCTGGCCCTCTCCCAGGCCCTGTTCGCAGGCCGGGACCGGCACGCCGCCCAGGAGGCGCTGTGCGCGCGGGCCCGCGAAGTGCCCTCCACGCGTGCGCGTGCCGAGGCCCTCAGCGCGCTCGGGGAGTCCCGCGCGGCCGCCGACGCCGCCGCCGTCGCCAAGGCGTCCCCCGGTGCGGCCGCCGCCGTCCGTACGGCCGCCCGACTGGTCCTGGACGAGGCCGCGCGCTTCGACCCGCCGCTCGAACTCGACTACCTGGCCCTCGTCGACCCCTCCGACTTCACCGAGATCGGGGACGACTTCACCGGCGAGGCCGTCCTCGCCGTCGCCGCCCGGGTCGGGACGACCCGGCTGATCGACAACCTCCCCCTCACCTTCGGAGACCTCGGAGCCGCCTCGTGACCAGCACAGGCATACGACTGCACGCGCCCGCGCCCGGGTGGTCCATCGCCGCGGACGTCGTGGTCGTCGGTTCCGGGGTGGCCGGCCTGACCGCCGCGCTGCGCTGCGAGGCCGCCGGCCTGACGACGGTCGTCGTGACCAAGGCCCGCCTCGACGACGGCTCCACCCGCTGGGCCCAGGGCGGCATCGCGGCGGCCCTAGGCGAGGGCGACACCCCCGAGCAGCACCTGGACGACACCCTGGTGGCCGGCGCGGGCCTGTGCGACGAGGAGGCCGTACGGCTCCTCGTCACCGAGGGCCCCGACGCGGTACGGCGGCTGATCTCGACCGGCGCGCACTTCGACACCGACGACGAGGGCGGCATCCAGCTCACCCGTGAGGGCGGCCACCACCGCCGCCGCATCGCCCACGCGGGCGGCGACGCGACGGGCGCGGAGATCTCCCGGGCGCTCGTCGAGGCGGTACGCGCGCGTGGGGTGCGCACCGTCGAGAACGCGCTCGTCCTGGACCTGCTCACGGACGCCGACGGCCGCACCGCGGGCGTGACCCTGCACGTCATGGGCGAGGGCCAGCACGACGGCGTGGGCGCCGTGCACGCGCCCGCCGTGGTCCTGGCCACCGGCGGCATGGGCCAGGTGTTCTCCGCGACCACCAACCCGTCCGTGTCCACGGGCGACGGCGTGGCGCTCGCCCTGCGCGCGGGGGCGGAGGTCTCCGACCTGGAGTTCGTGCAGTTCCACCCGACCGTGCTCTTCCTCGGCGCCGACGCCGAGGGCCAGCAGCCGCTGGTCTCCGAGGCGGTGCGCGGCGAGGGCGCCCACCTGGTCGACGGCGACGGCGTGCGCTTCATGGTGGGACAGCACGAACTGGCCGAGCTCGCGCCCCGGGACATCGTCGCCAAGGGCATCATGCGGCGGATGCGGGAGCAGGGCGCCGAGCACATGTTCCTCGACGCCCGGCACTTCGGCGCGGACATGTGGGAGCGCCGTTTCCCGACCATCCTGGCCGCCTGCCGCGCCCACGGCATCGACCCGGTCACCGAGCCCGTCCCGGTCGCCCCGGCCGCCCACTACGCCTCCGGGGGCGTGCGCACCGACTCCCACGGCCGGACGACCGTGCCCGGTCTGTACGCGTGCGGCGAGGTGGCCTGCACCGGCGTGCACGGCGCCAACCGGCTCGCCTCCAACTCCCTGCTGGAGGGGCTGGTGTACGCCGAGCGCATCGCCGCCGACATCGCGCGGGAGCGGGCGGACAACGGCCTCCACGCGCGTGTGCCGCAGCCCGTGGCACATCCGGAGACGCCGGCGCACCCCCTGCTCGCCCCCGAGGCCCGGTTCGTGATCCAGCGGATCATGACCGAGGGCGCGGGCGTCCTGCGCTCCGCCGCGTCCCTGGCCACGGCCGCCGACCGGCTCGAGCGGCTGCACGCCGAGGCCCGCGGCGCCCTGGAGGAGAACGGCAAGACCGCCGAACCCGGCGTGGACACCTGGGAGACCACCAACCTCCTGTGCGTGGCCCGCGTCCTGGTCGCCGCCGCCCGGCTGCGCGAGGAGACCCGCGGCTGCCACTGGCGTGAGGACCACGCCGAGCGCGACGACACCCACTGGCGCCGCCACATCGTCGTACGGCTGGATCCGGACCGTACGACGGCGGTGCACACCACCGACGACGCAGACTTCCCCCCGACCCGCCCCGAGGCCCTCGTGGCCCCGCGTCCCCTGGAGCAGTGACACAAGTGAGCACCGAAGACCTTCCCCTCGCCCCGAACGGCGGCTGCGGCGACGGCTGTGCCTGCGGCGCGGAGGCCGACGAGGAGTACCTGGAGTGCGGGCTCGACCCCGCGCTCGCCCAGCTCCTGGCGGACGCCGGACTCGACCCGGTCGAGGTCGAGGACATCGCGAACGTCGCCATCCAGGAGGACCTCGACCGCGGCGTGGACGTGACGACGGTCGCGACCATCCCCGAGGAGGCCGTGGCCACCGGTGACTTCACCGCCCGCGAGGCGGGCGTGGTGGCCGGTCTGCGCGTGGCCGAGGCCGTGCTGTCGGTCGTCTGCACGGACGAGTTCGAGGTCGAGCGGCACGTCGAGGACGGCGACCGCGTCGAGGCCGGGCAGAAGCTGCTGTCGGTCACCACGCGCACACGTGACCTGCTGACCGCCGAGCGCAGCGCGCTGAACCTGCTGTGCCGCCTGTCCGGCATCGCGACCGCCACGCGCGCGTGGGCGGACGCCCTGGAGGGCACCAAGGCCAAGGTGCGCGACACCCGCAAGACCACGCCCGGTCTGCGCGCGCTGGAGAAGTTCGCCGTCCGGTGCGGTGGCGGTGTGAACCACCGCATGTCGCTGTCGGACGCGGCCCTGGTGAAGGACAACCACGTGGTGGCCGCCGGCGGTGTCGGGCAGGCGTTCAAGGCCGTACGGGAGGCGTTCCCCGAGGTGCCGATCGAGGTCGAGGTGGACACCCTGCACCAGCTGCGCGAGGTAGTGGACGCCGGCGCCGACCTGATCCTGCTGGACAACTTCACGCCCGTCGAGTGCGAGGAGGCCGTGGCGATCACCGGCGGCCGGGCGCTGCTGGAGGCATCGGGCCGGCTCACCCTGGGCAACGCCCGTGCCTACGCCGAGACCGGCGTCGACTTCCTGGCCGTGGGGGCCCTGACCCACTCCTCGCCGATCCTGGACATCGGCCTGGACCTGCGCGAGGCGGAGTAACGGCATGCTCCTGACGATCGACGTCGGCAACACGCACACGGTCCTGGGTCTGTTCGACGGGGAGGACATCGTCGAGCACTGGCGCATCTCCACGGACGCGCGCCGCACGGCCGACGAGTTGGCGGTGCTGCTGAACGGCCTCATGGGCATGCACCCGCTGCTGGGCGACGAACTGGGCGACGGCATCGACGGCATCGCGATCTGCGCGACCGTGCCGTCGGTGCTGCAGGAACTGCGGGAGGTGACACGGCGCCACTACGGCGACGTGCCCGCGGTGCTCGTCGAACCGGGCGTGAAGACGGGCGTGCCGATCCTGTTCGACAACCCCAAGGAGGTCGGCGCCGACCGGATCATCAACGCGGTGGCGGCGAACGAGCTGTACGGCGGACCGGCGATCGTCGTCGACTTCGGTACGGCGACGACGTTCGACGCGATCAGCGCGCGCGGGGAGTACGTCGGAGGGGTCATCGCGCCCGGCATCGAGATCTCCGTGGAGGCGCTGGGCGTCAGGGCGGCGCAGCTGCGGAAGATCGAGGTGGCCCGGCCGCGCAATGTGATCGGCAAGAACACGGTCGAGGCGATGCAGGCCGGGATCATCTACGGGTTCGCCGGGCAGGTCGACGGGGTGGCGCGCCGGATGGCCCGGGAGCTGGCCGACGATCCGGAGGACGTGACGGTGATCGCGACGGGCGGGCTGGCGCCGATGGTGCTGGGCGAGTCCTCGGTGATCGACGAGCACGAGCCGTGGCTGACGTTGATCGGCCTGCGGCTGGTTTATGAACGGAACATGTCACGCCTCTGAGAGGGTGTCGCGTCTGGCCCAGGAGCGGCTCCGAGCGCGCCGCATGTCGGGTTTGTCCGACTGGCGCCGTATGGTCGGCCCATGCCCACGCCATACGGAACCCGCGGCGGCATGGCGTTCGGCGCGGAGGAGCTGCGTGTGCTCCGCCGCGCTCTCGCCCTCGCCGTTCAGTCCCGTCCCGCCGGCGCCGAGGACGTGCGGGACTGTCTCCGGCTCGCCGAGTCGCTCGACGAGGCGGTGCGCGAGGGCGCCCGGCTGCGCGCGTTCCTGCTGGCCGACCTCGCCCGCTACCGCGCCGCCCTCCCCGGCACGGCGGCCGCCTATCTGACCCTCCTCGAGGAGTGCCTGCACGCCGGCCACCGCCCCACCCCCGACGACGTGACCGCCCTCCAGGCCCTGCGCGGCAACCCGACCGCCGCCTCCCTCCTCCCCAGGGCCCGCGCAACGGTCCCCACCGCCCGCACCGCCCCGACCGGCCGAGCTCCCCGCACGACGCCGACCGGCCCACCGACGGACGCCACGCCACCGCCGGCTTCCGCCCCGCCGCCTGCTTCCGGAGTGCCACCCGGCCCTGACGTCCAGGCCGACCCCACCACACGGACCGCGCACACGCGGCTCCCGGTGGGCACCGGTCCGGTGCGGCCGGCCGCTCGCCCGGTGGCGGCCGTGCCGGCGGCGGGGGGTGCTTGCTCGGCGTCTGTCGTGCCGGCGGGGGTGACCGCTTCCACCTTGCCGGCTGTCTCCGCGATGCCGACCGGTCCTGGCGCAGCGACCGGCCCCGCCGCGCGGACCGCTCACCCGCAGCCCGGCACGACCACCGGTCCGGTCGGGCAGGCCGCTCGCCCGGTGGCGCCGACTGCTCCCACGCCGTCGCCCGGCCCCGCCGCGCGGACTGTGCACACGCGGCTCACGGTGGCGGCCGGTCCGGGGGCGGCTTCCGGCTCGCCGGCTGCTTCCGTGTGGTCGGTGGGCCGTGCCGTGGCGGCAGGTTCCGCTGCGCGGGCCGCTCGCCCGACGGCCGTCGGGACGGCTGCTTCCGCGGGGGTGGGCAGTCCCGTCGCGACACCCGTTCCTGTCGCGCCCGCCGTCCCCACGGAGCCGGTCGGACAGCCGAAGCCCGTTGCAGGCTGCCCGACCAGCCCCGGTTCCGTCGTCGCTCAGGGACTTGCGGGGGCGGGTGGTGGGGAGGAGCCGGACAAGGAGCCGGCGGTGGAGCCCGGGAAGCGGCCCGCTCCCGCTCGGCCGGGGACGCCGGAGCCCGGGCGGCGGCCCGTGCCCACGCCGGGGGAGGTGTTCCCGCGGCGGAAGCCGGGTGCACCGGCCGGGAAGCCGCGGCAGCGCCTCGCGGCGGCGCAGCCCTCCGGGGCACCCCACCGTCGCCCGGCTACTCTGGACTCATGGACTACGTCTCCGCACTCGTTCCGTCGGCCGTGATGGCCGTGTTCTTCATCGCTGTGGTCAGGGTGATCGTGAAGTCCCAGGGCGGGGCCGCGAAGGCCAAGGAGGACGCGGCCGTGGACGCCGCCATCGCACGGGCGAAGAGCGGCCCCCAGACCTCCGGGACCACCGCCTCCACCGACGCCTGAAGGACGCCTGACGCGGCGTACGACCCCTGCTCCGGTGGGCCGTACGCCCTTTTTGTCCCCGTTTGGCGCTGAAAGCGCACGTTCAGCACGCCATTGCCGGGATCTCCTACTAGGGTGTCGAGATGTGCCTCGGCCCTTGGGAGAACTCGAAGACGCGGTCATGACGCGGGTGTGGAAGTGGAACCGCCCGGTGACCGTCCGGGAAGTCCTGGAAGACCTCCAACGGGAACGCACCATCGCGTACACCACCGTGATGACCGTTTTGGACAATCTCCATCAGAAGGGCTGGGTGCGCCGCGAGGCGGAGGGCCGGGCCTATCGATATGAGGCCGTCTCCACCCGCGCCGCCTACGCCGCCGCACTGATGAACGAGGCCTGGTCCCGCAGCGACAACGCGGCCGCCGCTCTCGTCGCCTTCTTCGGCATGATGAGCGACGAACAGCGGCAGGCCCTGCGAGATGCCGTACGCATGGTGGAAGGCGGCACCGAAGTCCCCGCCCCCGGCCCCGAAGAACAGCCCGCCGAACAGCCCGCCGAACAGCCCGCCGAAGAGCCCGCCGAAGACTCCTCCGAAGTCCCGGAAGTCATGGGGGAAGTCCCGGATACCGCCGAAGCCGCGGATACCGGTGACGAGAACCCCGACTCGGCGCCGGGCGGCCGCGGGCGATAGCGTCCGCTCATGTCCGCAGAGCGTCCCGAAGAGCGTCCCGAAGAGACCGCAAAAGCCATCACCGTCCGGCGCGCCCGGACCAGCGATGTCCCGGCCGTGCGCCGACTGCTCGACGCCTACGTTCGCGACGGCATCCTGCTCGACAAAGCGACGGTGACCCTTTACGAGGACATCCAGGAGTTCTGGGTCGCCGAACGCGACGACAACGCGGAGGTCGTCGGCTGCGGCGCGCTGCACGTGATGTGGGAAGACCTGGCGGAAGTACGCACTCTCGCGGTGAAGCCGGGTCTGAAGGGCGCCGGCGTCGGACACCGGTTGCTGGAGAAGTTGCTTCAGACCGCACGCCGGCTCGGCGTTCGCCGCGTATTCTGCCTGACCTTCGAAGTGGACTTCTTCACCAAGCACGGCTTCGTGGAGATCGGCGAGACCCCGGTCGACACCGATGTCTACGTGGAGCTGCTGCGTTCCTATGACGAGGGCGTCGCGGAGTTCCTCGGTCTCGAACGAGTGAAACCGAACACCCTGGGTAACAGCCGGATGCTTCTGCATCTGTGATCCACATTCTGCCCGGCTGACCGGGACCGCGTTCCCTATGTCCGAAACGCGCATGTTTCCGGACAGGATGAGCGGCTGGTCTCTCCCAGGGGTTTGTGTTTTCCTCGCAAAAGCGGTTTGCTTTCCGACGTACTGCTGTACTGCATATAACAGGGGACGGCGAAACGGCGGACACCGACCACCTCCGGCCCTCACGTTATCGATGAAAGGAAATCCGGTGGCACAGAAGGTTCAGATCCTTCTTGTCGATGACCTCGACGGCAGCGAGGCGGACGAGACCGTGACGTTCGCGCTGGACGGCAAGACGTACGAGATCGATCTCACCACCGCCAATGCGGACAAGCTCCGTGGCCTTCTCGAGCCGTACCTGAAGGGCGGCCGGCGTCTCACGGGCCGCGCTGCGGGCGGGCGCGGAAGGGCGCGTGCCGCTTCTGTCGGCAGCCAGGACACCGCGCAGATCCGCGCCTGGGCGAGGGCGAACGGCTACGAGGTCAACGACCGCGGACGGGTCCCCGCGACCATCCGCGAGGCCTACGAGAAGGCGAACGGCTGACCCGGGGCCTACTCCAGGCCCCGGGGGCACACGGACGGCTGGGCGCACGCGCGCCGCAGCCGGATCCGGTGGCAGTGCGCCGCCAGCGTGTCCACCAGTCGTACGAGATCGGGGGCGCCCCGGCCGCCCCGCACGGCCGACAGCGTCGGCAGCGAGGCCTCGACCTCGCACCCGGACGGGGGCCGCAGCCACACGGCGGCCCCCTGTGAACCGGAGCGGCCCGGCGGAAGCGGCCGGGCTCCGAGTGGCCCGGCGCCCGGGGTCGGCGGCGCCTCCATCAGCGTGCCCGCGCCCAGGGCCACCAGGTCCGGCTCCAGCACCGACGGGCCCCACTCCAGCCACTGCAGCAGTCCGGGCAGCTCCTCCGCGCTGCCCGCCGCCACCAGCAGCCGCATCCGGTCCCCGCCCACGGCCACCGGAGAGCCCGGCCCCAGATGGCGCAGCGCAGGGCGTCCGGCCTCGACGGGCACGTCCAGGACGTCGAAGCGGAGGCCCACGACAAGTCGTACCGGCTCTCCGGGCACCGTCTCCCATCCCAGATCGTTCTCGTACCAGTGCCGCGTCCCGTCACCGGGGCCGAGTGACCGACGGGGAGAGGGAAGCGGAAGAGGAATCGCGGAGAGGCTGCCGACCATGCCGGGTGCAACCGCCGGAAACGCGCCGAAGTCACGGTGGGTGGTGAGATACCCACCAAGAGTGGCGAATGGGAGGGCGTGCGAGGACGAGAAGGGGCGCAAGGTTGTTCGCCCATAGCTGAGGGAAGCGGCGCGCTCGGCATGGAGTGTCAGTCCGCGCGGGTAAGACATGCCTAGTGGGAGGGGTCGACGCGCAGGCGGCACCCGGGCAGCGGAGTCTCACGTTCGCCATCGGCGTACTGGCGACTGGGGTATCTGCCTGGCCTGCGGGAACATCGTCTCGCACCATCGGGTTGGAGTAGATGTCGGCAGTCGAGGTCAGGAGGCCAAGGACGGTGTCGGCAGTTGGAATGAGCGGTCCCCGCTTGCGGGACTAAGCTGCGGAAGGACAGGGAGGGGAAGTTCCCCCCACTGCCTGACCGCTCTGAGGAGCGATTAACGATGTTCGAGAGGTTCACCGACCGCGCGCGGCGGGTTGTCGTCCTGGCTCAGGAAGAGGCCCGGATGCTCAACCACAACTACATCGGCACCGAGCACATCCTCCTGGGCCTGATCCACGAGGGTGAAGGTGTCGCCGCCAAGGCCCTTGAGAGCCTCGGGATTTCGCTCGAGGCGGTCCGCCAGCAGGTGGAGGAGATCATTGGCCAGGGCCAGCAGGCGCCGTCGGGTCACATTCCCTTCACTCCCCGTGCCAAGAAGGTCCTGGAGCTGTCGCTGCGCGAGGCTCTTCAGCTGGGCCACAACTACATCGGCACGGAGCACATCCTGCTCGGCCTGATCCGTGAGGGCGAGGGCGTCGCCGCCCAGGTCCTGGTCAAGCTGGGCGCCGATCTCAACCGGGTGCGGCAGCAGGTCATCCAGCTGCTCTCCGGTTACCAGGGCAAGGAGACCGCCACCGCCGGCGGCCCTGCCGAGGGCACGCCCTCGACGTCCCTGGTCCTCGACCAGTTCGGCCGGAACCTCACCCAGGCCGCTCGTGAGTCCAAGCTCGACCCGGTCATCGGGCGCGAGAAGGAGATCGAGCGGGTCATGCAGGTGCTCTCCCGCCGTACCAAGAACAACCCGGTGCTGATCGGTGAGCCCGGCGTCGGCAAGACCGCCGTCGTCGAGGGCCTCGCCCAGGCCATCGTCAAGGGCGAGGTGCCCGAGACCCTCAAGGACAAGCACCTCTACACCCTGGACCTCGGTGCCCTGGTCGCCGGCTCCCGCTACCGCGGTGACTTCGAGGAGCGCCTGAAGAAGGTGCTCAAGGAGATCCGCACCCGCGGCGACATCATCCTGTTCATCGACGAGCTGCACACGCTGGTCGGTGCGGGTGCCGCCGAGGGCGCCATCGACGCGGCGAGCATCCTCAAGCCGATGCTGGCCCGCGGTGAGCTGCAGACCATCGGCGCCACCACGCTGGACGAGTACCGCAAGCACCTGGAGAAGGACGCGGCCCTGGAGCGCCGCTTCCAGCCCATCCAGGTCGCCGAGCCGTCCCTGCCGCACACCATCGAGATCCTCAAGGGCCTGCGCGACCGGTACGAGGCGCACCACCGCGTCTCCATCACCGACGAGGCGCTTGTCCAGGCCGCCACGCTGGCCGACCGGTACATCTCGGACCGCTTCCTGCCGGACAAGGCGATCGACCTGATCGACGAGGCCGGCTCCCGGATGCGCATCCGCCGGATGACCGCGCCGCCGGACCTGCGCGAGTTCGACGAGAAGATCGCCGGTGTCCGCCGGGACAAGGAGTCCGCGATCGACTCGCAGGACTTCGAGAAGGCCGCCTCCCTGCGCGACAAGGAGAAGCAGCTCCTGGCCGCCAAGGCCAAGCGGGAGAAGGAGTGGAAGGCCGGCGACATGGACGTCGTCGCCGAGGTCGACGGCGACCTGATCGCCGAGGTCCTCGCCACGGCCACCGGCATCCCGGTCTTCAAGCTGACCGAGGAGGAGTCCAGCCGCCTGCTCCGCATGGAGGAGGAGCTGCACAAGCGGGTCATCGGCCAGGACGACGCCGTGCGGGCGCTGTCCCGGGCGATCCGGCGTACGCGTGCGGGTCTGAAGGACCCCAAGCGCCCCGGTGGCTCGTTCATCTTCGCCGGCCCGTCCGGCGTCGGTAAGACCGAGCTGTCCAAGGCGCTGGCGGAGTTCCTCTTCGGTGACGAGGACGCGCTGATCTCCCTCGACATGTCGGAGTTCAGCGAGAAGCACACGGTCTCCCGTCTCTTCGGTTCGCCCCCCGGCTACGTGGGCTACGAGGAGGGCGGCCAGCTGACGGAGAAGGTGCGCCGCAAGCCGTTCTCGGTCGTCCTGTTCGACGAGGTCGAGAAGGCCCACCCGGACATCTTCAACTCGCTGCTGCAGATCCTGGAGGACGGTCGCCTGACCGACTCCCAGGGCCGGGTCGTGGACTTCAAGAACACGGTCATCATCATGACGACCAACCTCGGCACCCGGGACATCTCCAAGGGCTTCAACCTGGGCTTCGCCGCCGCGGGCGACACGAAGACCAACTACGAGCGCATGAAGAACAAGGTGTCGGACGAGCTCAAGCAGCACTTCCGCCCCGAGTTCCTCAACCGCGTCGACGACGTGGTCGTCTTCCCGCAGCTGACGCAGAACGACATCCTCGCGATCGTCGACCTGATGATCGGCAAGGTGGACGAGCGCCTGAAGGACCGGGACATGGGCATCGAGCTCTCCCAGTCCTCCAAGGAACTGCTGGCCCAGAAGGGTTACGACCCGGTCCTGGGCGCCCGGCCGCTGCGCCGGACGATCCAGCGCGAGATCGAGGACTCGCTCTCCGAGAAGATCCTCTTCGGCGAGCTGCGCCCCGGTCACATCGTGGTCGTGGACACCGAGGGCGAGGGCGAGAACAAGACCTTCACCTTCCGGGGTGAGGAGAAGTCGGCGCTGCCGGACGTCCCGCCGATCGAGCAGGCGGCCGGCGGAGCCGGGCCGAACCTGAGCAAGGACGTGTAAGCCGCCGCGCTCGGCCCGAACCGGCCTGAACCGAAGGGGGCTGCCCCGGGACCTGGAGTCCCGGGGCAGCC
>NZ_QFDQ01000021.1 GCF_003270085.1 Streptomyces triticisoli
GGCACGCAGCAGAGGCCAGCTCCTGGCGGACGTGGACGAGACGATGTTCGCCTCGATGCTGGTGGCCGCCTTCACCGGCACGCAGATCATGTCGCAGATCTCCACCGGGCGGGCCGATCTGCCGGAGCGGATCGCGAACATGTGGCGCTGCCTGCTTCCGGCGCTGGCTCCGGCCGACGTCACCGAGCAGCTGACCATCCCCGACAGTGGAGCGAGACAGTGACACCGATCAGGATCCTGCTGACCGGAGCCACCGGATTCATCGGTTCGAAGGTGCTGCGCCGACTGCTGGAGGCGCGCAACACGGGCAACGACCTGACGGTGCTGGCGATGGGGCGCTCAGCAGGCGTCCCGGGCGTCGTATGGCGCCGGGCCGACCTGGCCGAGCCGGCGTCACTGCGCGGGGTCGCGCACGGTGTGGATGTCCTCGTGCACCTGGCCGCTCGGGTCTCGGGCGACGGGGCCGCCTGCGAGGCAGTCAACCACCTTGGCACCGCGGCGCTCGTGGCGGAGGCCCAGCGTGCCGGCGTGCGCCGCATCGTCCACCTGTCCACCGCGGCCGTCTACGGCCCCGGACCGCACCGCGGCATCACCGTGAACGAGATCCAGCCGGCCCCCGTCTCGGTAGCCAGCCGTACGCGACTGGCGGGGGAAAAGGCCGTGCTGGCGGCCGGGGGCACGGTCCTGAGGCCTGGGCTGGTGACCGGGACGGGCGACCGATGGGTCATTCCCGCACTCGCCGACCTGCTTCAACGGGTGCCGGCCCGGTGGGACGGCGGCCGGGGACTCATGTCCATGGTCGACGCCAGCGACCTGGCACGGCTGATCGTGGCGCTTGCGCTGACCCCGGAGCCGACGCCGGCAGGCGTCCACCACGCCAGCCACCCCACCCCCGTACGTAACGCGGACTTGATGGCCAAGCTCTCCGACCTCGGCATACTGCCTGCCGCGCTGCAGGACTGGACATGGCAGGAATGCCTGGAGCGGCTGCGCCGGCACCCCGGAGCGGTGAGCGAGCGCCAGTTCGCCCTGCTGGCCGGCGACCACTGGTACCGCAGCAACGAGATCTGGTTCGCGACCGGGTGCCCGACGGGCCCAGGAGCCTTGGCCCGCCTCGTGGCGGCAGCCCCCTGGTACCGCAAGCACCTGGGCCGTCATGCCGCCGCCGTGCGGGCGACAGTATGACGTGCCCGGTCGCGGACGTGCCAAAGCCGCACCCGGATACGGGTGCTGAATCCTTGTACCGGCTCCGGACCGGTACGGTTGGGACATCGTCACCGGGGGGGACCGGTCACGAGTCAGTCGGAGGAGGTGCGCAGCCCGTGCGAAGTCCATGGGATGCCCAGCAGTAGGCCTCCGCTCCCGAGCCGCCCCGAGGACCCCGCTGTGGTAAGACAGGCACGAGCGCAGCAGACCCGGTCTTCCCTGATCGACGCCGCGGCCGCGCAGTTCGCCCGTCACGGCTACACCGGCGCCACCGTGGCACGCATCAGCCGGTCCGCCGGCGTGACGTCGGGCGCGCTGACCTTCCATTTCCTGACCAAGGAGGATTTGGCGCACGCGGTCAGCGAGGCGGGCGCCGAGGCCGCCCGCTCGGCGCTGCGTGAGGTCCAGCAGATCGCAACGCCGGGGCTGGCCGCAGCCACCCGGCTCACCCAGGTGCTGGCCGCCGTCCTGGCCGGGAACGTCCGGGCTCATGCGGCTGTGCGCCTCGCCTACGAATGTCCCGGTGGGCGTGACTCCTGGGAAAACGCCTGGCGTCCCGCCCTGACTCACGCCCTCGGCCTGGCCCAGAGGGGCGGCGCCACCGAAGAGGACCTGGCCGACATCGAGCTGCTGGTCGCCTACCTGCTGGCCGGCGCCGAGGCGCAGATCCGCTCCGGCCGCACGGCAACGGCCGTGGAACACGATCTCGGCCGTCTGTGGCAGTGCGTCGCCGTCAGCCTCGACGCCCGGCCGGACTGCGGCACCACTCCATGCGGACAGACCCGTGTCCCCGCGCCGGCCTCCCGTGAGCCCCGGGAGGACACCGGGCGGAGAAACGATTACTGATCTTTTCGGCTTGGTGTCGGGTGCCGATCGGTAGGCGCGAGGCCGGTCTCGGTCAGGCAGCCGTTGATCAGGTCGGGCCGGTACTGGATGCGCCGCAGGCTGCGGCGCAGGGTGCGGGTGAGGTGCTCGGCGTCGACGAAGGCGGTGTTGGCCAGGGGGCCGCGCCGCAGTAGCGACCAGATGCCTTCCACCGGGTTCAACTCCGTGGCATACGCAGGCAGCTGGAAAACCGTCAGCCACTCGTGCTCGTCCACGTAGCGGCGCATGCCGGCGGTGAGATGGGTGTTGAGATTGTCCCACAGCGGCACGATCGGGCCACCGAGCTGGAGGTGGGCGCATCGAGCCAGGTCACGGTAGTCGGTCCAGGCGAAGCTCGGCCGCTCGTGCACACCGCGCCGGTAGGAGCGCGGGCGATAGATGAACCTGGCCCGCTCACCGGGCTTGTAGCAGCACATCGCCGCGATCGACAGGCGCCGCCAGGAGCGGCCGCGCACCCGCACCAGCGGCGTCCGCCCCCGTCGGCCCCAGGTCCTGGCGCGCGGCGGGGTCATCGAGAATCCGGCCTCGTCCTCGAAGACCAGCCAGGCCCCGCGCGCCGCCGCGGTGCTTTTACGCGCGGCCAGACGCCCTTCTTCCACAGCTCCACCGCCTCCTGTCGCGCTCCCAGGCCTGGCGGGCCGGCGCCTGCCAGGACCAGCCGTGGCGGTGCAGCAGCCGCCACACCCCCGCGACCGGGCAGGTCAGGTGGAAGCGGCGCGCGATCACCGTCTTGATCCGCTCCAGGGTCCACCGCTGGTCCGGCCAGCCGTGTGCGGCCGGGCCCTTGACCAGTTCTTCCTCCAGGAGCGCGAACTGTGCGTCGGTGAGCTTGGGCCGGCCCGCCGATCCCTTCGAGGCCCGGGCCGGGGCACCGCCCTCGCGCCGGCTGCGGTGCCACCGCTCCACCGACCGCTCGCTCACCCGCAGGTCCGCCGCGATCACCGCCGTCGCCTCGCCCCGCGCGAACCGCTGCGCGGCCTGCAACCGGACCTCCTCGCGGTCCTGCCGCCGTTTCGCGGTCAGGCCACCGCCCTGTGCGTACCGCATACTCCCGGCCCACCACCGCCTACCATCCGACACCAAGCCGAAAAGATCAGTAGTCGGGCGGCTCCTGTCCGCTGTGGTGGCGCCGGCGGAAGAGATCGGCGGTCTTCCCGCTCTTGGCTTGTGTCCCTCCGGACAGCGGCTCGTGCGTGACGTGCCCGCAGTGCGTCTGCACGAGTTCGCCACCACGCACGCCTGCGCCCGCCGGGCACTGGGAGGGATCGGGGCCGTGCCGGACCCGATCCCGCGCGGACCGCACGGTGTCCCCGTACAGTCGCGCGGCATCGGTCGGCGGCATCGGTCGGCAGCATGCCACTGCGACGGCCGCCGACCGGGCTCCCACGAGGCCGTGGTGACCGCCTTTTCGCGGACCGGCTCCTACCTCGCTCGCCTGCCGGGCGCCGGGACCGTGCGTCGCGGGCGTCCGCGCGACGTATTCGAGGGTGCCTGAGCGCTGCACCCGGCGTTCTTCCCACCGCGCTCACCGTGCTCACCGCGGCCGCGCACGCCCCCGTAGACGAGGCCCGCCGTTTCGCGCCTGCCGACCGCTGACCCCCTATTCGGAAGGTCCTCCCTCCCCTTCGCTCCCATACGTTGACGCACGCCGGCCTGACGCGCCGTGCCTGGACACGGAGTTGGCGAAGTGGCGACAAGAATCCCTCGACCGGAAGAAAAATAGTGACCATTCTTTATGGTTGAGTGCGGCCGCAACGAGGGAGGGGAAGCAACATGAGGGGATGGGACTCCGTCGCCCAGTTCACGGACCAGCTCTTCGGACACCTGCGCCGAGCCGACCAACGCAGGTGGGCTCATGCGTACATACAGGGCTTGCTCAGTACGCCCGGCAAGAAGTCCATCCGCCGGCTCGCGGCTGTCGCGAGCGACTCCCCCACGGCATCGCAGGCGCTGCACCAGTTCGTCAACGAGAGCCCCTGGGAGTGGACGCCGGCCTGCGACCAGCTGCGGCAGTGGACCGAGGACCGTGTCCGGCCCCGGGCCTGGACGATCGTGCCCGTCGTACTGCCCAAGCGCGGGGACAAGTCGTGCGGGGTGCACCGCCGCTTCGTTCCGCGTACCGGGCGCACAGTCAACTGCCAGGTCGGAACGGCCGTCTTCATGTCGACCGACGCGGGTGAGTTCCCCGTGGGGTGGAACCTGCTCCTGCCCGCGCAGTGGGCCCACGGCTCCCGCCGTGAACAGGCCCGCATCCCCCGGGAAGTCGCCTCCTCACCCGAAGGCGTCGTCCTGCACCTGTTGGACCGGCTGGTGCAGGGCTCACCGCACGAGGACGTTCCAGTGATCGCGGACCTCGAGGGCTACATGGACGCCCGCCGACTCATCAACGGCCTGAGCCGGCGCCGGCGTGACTTCATCGTCACAGTCCCCGAGAGCCTCCCCACGATCCCCTTCAGCCCTCTCGCCCGCGCTCACCGCAAGTCGGTGATGACAGCGGCCGAGATCCTGAGCGAGCACCGCAGCCAGCCCCGCTTCCCCGCCGGACGAACGGGTCAGGCACAGACCCGCCACGGCCTGGTCCGGATTCCCGGCGCCGTAGCCGGCCAGCAGCCACAGCCACTGCGCCTCTTCACGCGGCCCGGCACTCCGGCAGCAGGACCGGGAGCATTGTGGATCACCAACATGGTGCAGCCGCCGGTCGAGGAACTCCTGCGGTACACGGCCCGGCGCACCGCGACCCGCGAGACGGTCGACCTGCTCGAGCGGGGATTCGGCTTACGGGACTTCGAAGGCCGCTCGTTCCCGGGGTGGCACCGTCACATGACACTGGTCTCGGCCGCCTTCGCCTACAGCCGCCTGGCAGCCGTCCCCCACGAGGAGACTGCCCGATCCGGCCCCGGCCACAGCGCGAGAGGCGACGGCCCGGCCGGTCCGCCGCTCACACCCCGTGTCCCGTGGACGCACGAGCGCCCTCGAGCCACCGCACCGCTGCCCGACCATGCGCCGTCAACGGCGCCGCCGGGCAACGGCCCACGGAAAGGGCCCATGACCACCGTTCAGTGTGTCACGGGCCCCCGCCACGTGCCTACGAGAGATCACCACCCCGTCGGCAGCGGGCGAGCGGGTGGGCACGCACTGCCGGAGCCCCAGCGCACATGCCCGCCCCACCACACCCGCGTTCCACGTGCCCCGGGCCGCATGCCGTAGTGCGGCCCGGCCTTTGTGAGCACGTGGATGTCATCGAAGGGCCGGCGTCCGCGTCCCGCCCGGTCTGCGGTCCGCCGCCGGTACATCGAAGGACGGGGCGGAGGAGCCGTCACTGCCGTCCTGGGTGCCGTATCGCAGGAAGTTCGGCAGCTGTTCCACTCGCCGCAGATGCCCCTTGACCAGGACCATGCCGTACATGTGCCCCCCTTCCTCGCGCCAGCAGACCAGTGGGATGCGGTAGGTGTCGCCCTCCGGCGTCCCGAAGACGGCATCGTAGCCGTGTGCCTCCAGCAGACTCACGGGTGCTCATCCTTCGGGGCCATGGAGAACAAGTGCCCGTAGTCCGTGATGCCGCGGGCGGTGCCGGCGGCACCGGCGAGATGGAGGGCATGCCAGAGGATCACCTGGTTGGCGGTGACGACGTTGAAGCCGAACTCGGCCTCCAGGACCTTGATGATGCCCACCGCCCGGATGCCGTTGCCGGCGACGAGGACGGCCTGCGGGTCGTGCACGGCGACCTCGGTACGGATCCACTCCGACAGGTTGTCCGGCGTGATGGCCCGCTGGTTGGACGGCAGGCCGCAGGGGCCGTGGTGGACGACGTCGTAGCCGAACTCGCGGAAGTAGTCGGCGCCCTGGCCCGAGAGCGTCTCATCGAACCACGGCGGGTTGACCACCGCTATCCGGCGCGCACCCAGGGCGCCGAACGCGGCGCGGGCGGCCCTGGTGGTGCCGGTGATCGGCAGGTTGCGGGTGAGGGGCCGCAGCCGCTCGTAGAGTTCCTGCTCGCCCTGGGTCTTCAGCGCGTAGCTGGAGGAGGTGAAACCGAGGGCCAGGGCGTGCAGCGGGGAGGCGGACAGCAGCTCCACAGCCTGATCCAGGTACGGGGCCTGCACGAACGCCCGGACCGGGTCGTGGGGGATCTTCTCGTCCATCTCGCCTCCCGCCCGCATGGCGGCGAAGTGGACGCGCGATCCGTGGATGGACACGGAGGCAGGGGCGATGGCCTGCAGTTCGGCCTCCGGACCGACGTCGGCGTGCGGTACGACGACACCGATGCGGGTTGAGGCGCCCCATCCGTCCACGGGTGAGGGGATGCTGGGCATGAGGTTTCTCCTACCGGGTGAGTACGGACTCGTCGGCCAGGCGACCGCCGCGGACGGTGCCGGTGCCGTCGGCGTCGAGGAACTTGGGGTGACGGCGGCGCATGGTCTCGAGGATGAAGTCGTAGGGGACGTCGTCGAAGGCACCGTGGTCGGTGAGGAACTCCATGGAGCCGCCCCCCTCGTTGAAGGGGTGGTACAGGCTGTCGCTGAGGCCGTCGAACTCCAGGGCCTGCATGCCGTACAGCTTGCAGAGCATCTTGTTGAACACCGGCGTGGCCTTGACCCACTTGCCCTGCAGGTAGACCTGGGTGAGCCCGTGGAAGAACACGTCGCCGCCGATGTGCTCCAGCAGGCGGGGGGAGGCCAGGTGGTTGCGCACGTCGCCGTACACGAGGCGGGAGGGGATGCCCAGCGCACGCACGGCGGCCGCGTAGAGCACGGACTTGTGCAGGCAGAACCCGGACTTGACGGTGACGGTGTGCGAGGCCCTGAGGCCCTCGGGGGAGAGGGAGGCACCGTAGACCTCGTAGAAGATGCCGTCACGCACCGCGTAGTACAGCTCGATCGCGTTGGTCGTCTTGTCCGCGGAGCGGTCCCTGACGGCATGGTCGATGAAGTTCTGCACCTCGTCGGTCTCGTAGTCGAGGAAAGCGGTGGGACGGGTGAACTGGTCCAGCTGAGGGGTCATGACGGGATTCCTGTCGGTCTGAGGCCGAGGAGCGTGGCGATGCGGTTGCGCTGGATCTCGGAGGTTCCCGAGTAGATCGTTCCGGCGATCGAGTTGCGCAGGTCGCGCTCGATGCCGTGCTCGGTGAGTACGCCGCGGCCGCCGTGGATCTGCACCGCGTCCAGCGCGGTCTGCACATTGGCCTCGGACACGATCGTCTTGGTGGCCGCGAGGTCGAGCGAGGCGTCCTCGCCGGCCTCGACCTTGGCGCCTGTGTCGGCGAGCCACTTGCGGGCCGTCTCCACCCGCATCTTCATGTCCGCGATCTTGTGGGAGATGCTCTGGTAGCTGCCGATGGGGTGGCCGAACTGGCGGCGTTCCCTGGCGAATGCGATGGTCTCCTCCAGGCGCCGGGTCATCTCGCCCAGGGTGATGGAGAAGCCGAAGAGGACCTCGCGCTTCATCACGTAGTCCAGGACCAGGAAGCCGGCGCCCTCCTGCCCGACCCGCTGGCTGACCGGGACACGCAGCTCGTCGAAGGCGAGCGTGCCGACCGGGCTGGTGCGCAGTCCGATCTTGTCCATCGCGGGACCCACGGTCAGGCCGGGAGTGCCGGCCTCGACCAACAGCGTGGTGAGGCCCAAGGGGCCCGGCTTGCCGGTGCGGACGTACAGCAGGAACAGGTCGGCCACCGGGGCGTTGGTGATGAACACCTTGTCGCCGCTGACCACGTAATGGTCCCCCTCGCGCCGGGCGGTGGTCGCCAGGTTCATCGCGTCGGACCCGCCGGACTGCTCCGTGATCGCGTGCGCGGTGATGGACTCACCGGACATGATCTTCGGCAGGTACCGCTCCTTCAGTTCCCAGCTCGCGAATCGCTGCAGGGGAACGCCCACGGACACGATCTGCGTGGAGGCGGAGAAGGACAGGCCGGCGTCGCGGGAGACGTACCCCAGGCCCTCAAGAGCGCGCATGGTCGCGGTGAGACCGTGGTCGGCACCGCCGAACTCCGGGGCGAAGTGGGCCCGCAGAAGACCGGTCTCCTGAAGGATCTTCCACTTGTCGTGGGGGAAGGCGCCCGCCGCGTCCTGCTCGCGGGTGCCGGCGTTGAGTTGGTCCGCCCACGGGGCGGTGAGGTCGAAGAGATCGTCGGTCAAGGGGAGTCCTAGGTCGGCGGAGGAGAGCGTGTGAGGCCGGCCCCGGCCCGGAGCCCGTCGCGGTGCTGCGCGGGTCCGGAGCCGGTGGGCCGGAGACGGCGGCTCAGTACTGGGAGAACCCGTCCTCGGACAGGGTGTGCCTCTCGTCGCCGTTGATCGGCGGGTTCCAGATCGACACCAGGTGCAAGTCCTCGTGGTCGGAGGCCACGAGGTAGTGCGCGTCGTGCTCGTCGAGGGCGTATATGGTGCCCGGAGTGATCTTGTGCCGTGTGCCGTCCTTCTCCACGACCTCTCCCGAGCCGCTGATGCAGTAGCAGGCCTCCAGGTGGTTGCGGTACTGCAGGGCGCTCGAGGTGCCCTTGCGGACGAGGGTGTCGGCGACGGCGAAGCCCATGCCGTCGGGCTTGGTCAGCAGACGGGTGCTCAGGCCGTTGCCCCACTCGACGGGGGCGACGTCATCGAGGCTGCGGACGATCATCTTTTTGGTTCTCCTTCGGAATCGGGTCGTGTGGTGCCGGGCGGGAGGAAGGTCAGACTGCGGCGGCCGGGGAGTGGGCCGCGATCACGGCGACGACGGCGTCGAGGGTGCGGAAGTGGTCCGGCGCGAACTCGATGTCGTCGGCGGGGATGCGGTAGGCCCGGGTGATGTGCGAGAGCAGCCGCACCAGGCCGAGACTGTCGATGACGCCGGAGTCGATCAGGTCGTAGTCACCGGTCAGGTCCGAGGTGTCCTCCCCGGCCAGGAACTCGGCCACGACGAAGGCGCGGACTTCGGCGGCGATGTCGGGACTGCTCATGCGTCGATCTCCTTCATGCGGTTCCGCTTGATCAGGTTTCGGTCGGGCTTGCCCGTCGAGGTGCGGGGCAGGGGCGCGTCGGTGAGATGCACCGATGCGGGGATGGCGTGGCGCGGCAGGTGCCGGCCCGCGTGGGTGCGCAGCCGCAGGCTGGTGAGGCCGGTGTCCGGCCGCCGCGCGACATGGGCGTGGAGACGGACGCCGGCCTGCGGGTCGGGCAGCGGCACGACCACGGCCTCGGCGACGTCGGGATGGGCCGCGAGCACGTTCTCCACTTCCTGCAGGTTCGTGCGCACGCCCCGGACCTTCACGTGCCAGTCCGCGCGGCCCTCGAGGAAGTACAGGCCCTCGGCGGTACGGGTGACGATGTCGCCGGTGCGGTAGAAGACGCGGCCGTCCAGGTGCACGAACGCCGCACTGTTCAGATCCCGGCGCAGGTAGCCGCCGGTCTGGAACGGGGTGGACACCAGGAGCTCGCCGGTGCCTGCCGAGGTGACGCGCCGGCCCTCGGCGTCAAGAACCAGGGCCTGGCTGCCGCGGATGGGGCGGCCGATGGGCATCGGGCCGTCCGCGGTGGGGTCGACGTGGTGGATGAAGGAGTCGTTGGTCTCCGTGCAGCCGAACACGTTGTGGAAAGCAGCGTTGGGGAACGCCGGGGCGACGTGGGTCAGGAGGCCGGCGGGCAGGCTGTCCCCGGTGAAGATCACATGGCGTGCGGCGGCGAAGGCGGCGCCGTTCTCGAGCAGCAGCCGGTACAGCATCGGTACGCCCTGCACGAAGGTGACCTGGTGCCGGGCGGCGAGCGCGGCCAGGTACGCGGCGTCGGTCGCCCGCTGCTGGTCCACGAGCACCACGCACGCACCGAGCTGAAGGAAGGTCCAGACGTCGAGCAGGGCGAGATCGAAGTTGAGCGGTGCGTACGACAGCGCGGTCTCGCTGGGGGACAGGGCGAAATCGTCGACGGCCCAGTCGCTGAAGGCGTCGAACCCGGCAGCCTCGATCGGGACGATCTTGGGAGTGCCGGTCGAGCCGGAGGTGGTCAGCAGAAGCCGCGTCCGTCCCGGGTCCGGGACCGCGAACCCCTGTGCCCCGTCCTCCGGCGCCGGCGCCGGAGTTGCGGCGAGAACCCCGTCACCGGCCACGGTGAGCAGGTGGGAGACCCGCGCCTGCTGCGCCAGGCGTCCGAGTGCGGCGCTGCCCAGGTCGGGGGAGGGGGTCAGGGCGATGTGGCCCTCGTGGAAGAGGGCCAGCAGCAGCGCGATGGTCTGCGGCGTCTTGTGCGCCGGCACGTACACGGTGCTGCCCGCCGGGAGGTCGAGCTGCAGCAGCTGGCTGCGCAGGCTCTCGGTCAGGTCGCTCAGCCGGCCGTAGGTGACGGCCTGGTCGTTGAAATGGAGCGCGATGCTGTGGGGCCGGTGGCGACCGTGGACGGCGACGGTCTCGGCCAGACGGGGCGATGGCACGGCGGGATTCCTTGCGGTCGGCAGCCGCGAACAACTGCGGCCGAGCGGCTGTTCGAATCTTGCGGTGTCGCACCCGAAGGTATCCGGCCATACATATGCTTGGTCAAGCACTTACTTGCCGAAGTGAGTGTGACCCAAGTCATGGATGGTTGTCTGTGCAAGTAAAAACCCCGGCCGCTGAGCGGGCCGGGGCCAAGTGGTCGCGTCGGCGTGCCGCAGCCGTCCGGGGAGTGGGGTGCCAGGGCGGCGTGCCGGGGGCCGGAGGGCTGCGTCGCGTCGCGCGAACCGGCTCGTGCGTGGCTGGGGTCAGCCCTGGGCCGCGCGCAGGGCCTGGACGGTGGGACCCAGTTCGGGGTCGCCGGTGAAGGTGTTGAGCGCGGACGACAGCACCTCCGTGTAGGTGGTGCGCGCGGCCTGGTAGCGCTCCCGTCCTTCGTCGGTGATGACGGCGTAGACGCCGCGCTTGTCCGAGGGGCACAGGTCCTTGTAGGCGAAGCCGGCCGTCTCCAGCCGGCCCACCAGGCGCGTCACCGAGGACTGTCCCAGGCCCACCTTGTCGGCCAGGTCCTGCATGCGCAGCTCGCTCTTCTCGGAGTGGTGCAGGTGTTCCAGGGAGCGGTACTCCGACAGTCCGATCCCGTGCCGGCGCTGCAGCGTGAGGGCCAGCTCGCGCTCGACGTGCGCGTGCAGCGTGAGGACCCGGTTCCAGACGGCCTGGTCGGACGTGCGCAGGGGCGCAGCGTGTGGAGTTGCCATAGGTGCGTCCTCCCTGAGTCGCTGTTTGACAGCAGAGTACATGCTCATGCAAACTCCTGCCGTTCCCCGGGTTGTGCGATCGAAGGAACTCGGGCACCATTTGATTGCAAGTACAAGCAAATTTACTGGAGGATTCGTGTCCGCGACATCGACGAGCCGTCCCCGGAGCACGAATGCGGGCCGGGCCCGGCTGCCGTTCTGCGAGGGCTGACTCCCATGCAGATCCAGCCCCTTGACCACCTCACTCCCTATGTGGAGGAAGCAGTCAGGATCAGCCGCACGCACGTCGCCGAGGGCGGCATCCCCTTCTCCGGGATCGTCGTGCGCGACGGCCGTGTCCTGGGCACCGGCTTCAACCGGGTCCATGAGGACGACGACCCCACCGCGCACGCCGAAGTCGTCGCCCTGCGCGCGGCGGCGAAGAAGGCCGGCCGGCTCGGCGTCGCCGGATCCACCCTGATCGCCTCGGGCGAGCCCTGCGCCCTGTGCTACATGGCCGCCCTCTACTTCAACGTCGGGCACATCGTGTACGCAGCCGACCGCGGGACCGCAGGCGCCTACGGCTTCGACTACGCCGGCTCGTACTCCATCTTCTCCAACGACCCCACCACCTGGCCGCTCAAGGTGACGCACGCTCCGATCGAGGGGCACGAAGTGCCGTTCCAGGAGTTCCTGACCGGCCGGAAAGGCCGTCTGCGATGAGTGATCCGGTGAAGATCCAGATCTGGTCCGACTACGTCTGCCCCTTCTGCCTGCTGGCCGAAGGCCCGCTGGAAGAGGCGACGAAGGACCTCGGCGTCGACGTCGAGATCGAGTGGAAGCCGTTCGAACTGCGGCCCCATCCCCAGCCCACCCTCCGGCCGGAGGACGAGTACCTGCCCGACATCTGGCGGCGCGCCGTCTACCCCCTGGCCCGCCGCATGGGCGTCGACATCACCCTGCCCACCGTCTCCCCGCAGCCCTACACCCGCCTGGCCTTCGAGGGCTACCAGTACGCAGCCGAACAGGGCAAGGGAACCGAGTACACCCGTCGCATGTTCCGCGCCTTCTTCCAGGAGGACCAGGACCTCGGGCAGCCGGACGTGCTCACCGCGCTCGCCCGGGAAATCGGCCTGGACGCCGACGCGTTCCGCGCCGCCCTCGACAACGGCACCTACCGCGACACGCACCAGGACGCCCTGCGCGAGGCCGCCGCCCACCGCATCCAGTCCGTCCCCACCATCCTCGTCGGCGACATCCGCATCGAAGGCGTTCCGCGCGCCGCACAGCTGCGCAAAGCGATCCTCGCCACCCAGGCCGAACAGACGGTCACCCGAGGTGCCGCCTGCGGAATCGACGGGTGCTGACATGACACGACACGGCCAGGTGCCCCGACCCCTCTCCGCATCCGGCAGGTGTGCGCGGTGACGGCAGCGCATCCTGCCCTCACCGCGTTCGGGCTCGCAGGGCTCGACCTGCGCAACCGGCTCGCGGTAGCACCGACGACCCGGGCGTCGGCCACCGCCGAAGGCCTGGTCACCACCGGCATGACCGCCTGTTGGACGCCGTTCGACCCAGCCGTGCTGCAGCCACGGGCAACGCTGGAAAACATCCGCCGGGTCCATGCCGACTGAGTCCGCGCCGACTGAGTCCACGCCGGACGCCCCCTGCCTTCGCCTGACGGCGTCCTGGCGGACTACTGCTTCGCCGTACCCACCACCGTTCCCGCGGTACGGCGAACTCCGCGGCGGACCGGCCCCGCAACGCTGACCTCCATCGAACGAAAGGACTACCCATGCAGTGGCTCTACCTCGCTGTCGCGGTCATCTTCGAGATCGCCGTCGCCATCGCAGCCGGCAAGGCCGAAGGCTTCAGGAACCGCGCGTGGACCGTCGCAACCCTGCTCAGCGGTGCCATCGCGACCTACTTCCTCAGCAAGGCGCTGCTGACCTTCAACGTCGGCGTCGGCTACGCCCTCTGGACATCCGTCTCCGGCATCGGCATCACCCTTCTCGGAGCGCTGCTCTTCGGCCAGCGCCTGAACTGGCGCAAGGCACTCGGCATCGTCGTCATCATCGCCGGGGTTGTTGGCCTCCAACTCAGTGGCGCCGCCTGAGGATCCCGCTGTCACCTGACCCATCTCTGCGAAAGGACTCGCGCACATGTCCAACACCGCCCGCCACTCGGCCAACTCCTGGCTCATGCTCTTTCTCGCCGGAGGGTTCGAAGTCGGCTACGCGCTCGCCGTCGGTGGGAGCCACGGCTTCACCCGCCTGTCGTGGTCGCTGGTCGCTGTCGTGTTCTTCCTCCTGACACTCTGGGCGCTGAGCACCGCACTACGCACCATTGATGTCGGCATCGGCTACGCCGTCTGGGCAGGAATCGGGGCAGTCGGTGCAGCGCTGCTGGGCCCCGTCTTCTTCGACGAGACCCTCACCCCGATCCAGGCCCTGTGGCTGGGCGTCATCATCGCCGGCGTGGTCTGGCTCAAGCTCGCCGACAGGCCGCAGGACACCCAGGGGACCCAGGACACCCAGGAGGCCGCTGCCAGGCCGCGGGAAGTCCAAGGCACAGCACACTGACGGGTACGCAGTCCGGCAGTCCCCACCCCGACCTTTCGTGACGGTCCACCGACGGAGTCCTTGTCCGGAGAACCCGCTCACGGTGCCATGGCCGGTGGTCGAGCACCTGGCCGGGCAACCGGGTGTCGAGGACCCGTCGGTGGTGAAGCGGTACACCGAGCGGCGTGCCCTGTCGGCGCTCCAAATCTTCGGCGGCTACGGCTACATGACCGAGTACGGCTGGGAGAAGGACGTCCGCAACCTCCTCGCCAAAACCATCTGCTCGGGCACGTTTGAGATCCGGCGCACCCGCATCGCCGCCATGCTCGGCCTGTCACGCCGACGCGCTCCGCGTCACGAGAAGGGAGGCTCGCATGACCGACGGCCCTGTGCCACTGCTGCGCACCGCCGAGTTCCTGGATCACCACTTCAAGGTCCAGGAACTCGGCGAGCGATCGGCCCAGGAACCGTCTGCCGGCCCCGTAAGCCATTCGAACGGCTGCTGGATCCGGGCGACTCCGGTCTCCGACAAGCTGCCGTGCCGCCTCCATGGAACGGAGGCATGCGGCTTCGACAGCACCACGGACAGCATGTACCACCCCTACCAGGAGGGCGCGGCAGGCACCTCGTAGAGGGAGTACACCACGGAGCACGGCGAATTCGACGCTCTGCCCTACGGCTTCGTGGTGTCCACATGCGCCGCTCCCACCCCGCTACCTCAAAGGCTCCGGGACGGTCACCGGCGGCTTTCTCGCCGGTGAAGCCGGCGCCCGAGCCTGCTCCCCCGCCAGAGAGGAGAATCCTCATGCTCCGTACCACTCCCACCGCCGTTGTCGGAGCCGACCCCGCGCTGCTCACCGTGGACGAGGAAGTCGCCGAGGCCCTGCACGAGGGACGGCCGGTCGTCGCCCTCGAGTCCTCCGTGATCCCGCACGGTCTTCCGTATCCGGCCAACCTGGAGCTGGCCCACGACATCGACGCGGCCGTGCGAGGCTCCGGTGCGGTCCCCGCTCGCGTCGGCATCCTCGACGGCCGGATCGTCGTCGGCATGAGCAAGGAGCATCTGGAACGCTTCGCTTCAAACCCCGGGATTCCCAAGGTCAGCACGCGCGATCTGGGCATCGCCCTGGCCGGCGGGGGCGCCGGGGCCACCACGGTTTCCTCGTCCCTGGTCGCCGCCGATCTGGCCGGGATCCGGGTGTTCTCCGTGGCAGGCATCGGAGGTGTGCACCGCGACGCTCCACACAGCTTCGACATCTCCGCGGACCTGGTCCAGTTCACACGGAGCCGTACGGCCGTGGTGTGCGCCGGTGCCAAGTCGATGCTGCATCCAGCGTGGACCCTGGAGTGGCTGGAGACCGCCGGCATCCCTGTGATCGGCTACCGTTGCGACGACTTCCCCGCCTACTTCAGCGTCAGCAGCGGTGTCCGCAATCCGCACCGGCTCGACGACCTCCGGCAGATCGCGACAGCCGCCGCGGCTCACTGGGACACGGGTACGGCCACATCGGTCCTGGTCACCCACCCGATCGCGGAAGCCGACGGGATTCCGTCCAAGGACGTCGAAGCGGCCCTTGCCGAGGCCACGGCGCTGGCGGAACGCGACGGCGTCACGGGCCCCGCCATCACGCCGTACCTCCTCAAGGCGATCGCCCAGGCCACCGAGGGCCGCAGCTCCGCGGCCAACCGCTCGGTGCTGTTGTCGACCACGGCACTGGCCGGCGAGTTCGCCGTGCAACTGTCCCTCGAACTCACCGAGCGTGAGGAGACCGGCCAATGACCACGCAGGCGACGGCACCGGTCCTGTTCGACCTCGACGGCACCCTGCTGGACACCCCTCGCGCCATCGTGTCGGTGCTCGACCGAGTCCTGGCGGAGTCGAGCCGTCCCGCACCACCACGGGAGCAAGTGCGGGCCACCGTCGGAAGGCCCCTGGTTGCGGCCTTCGGTGAACTGCTGAACCTGCCGCACGAGCACGCCGAGGTGGAAGCCGCCGTCGCACGCTTCCGAGAGCTGTTCCGGGAGACCGTCGTGCCCGAGGCGAAGTCCATGGTCTTCCCCGGTGTACCGGAACTCCTGGAACGACTGCGCAGAGAGGGCCGTCCCCTCGCCATCGTCACGAGCAAGATTCGCGCCGGCGCGGAAGAGCTGCTCGAACCGGCCGGCCTGACCGGCCACTTCGATGCCATCGTGTGCCACGGCATGGCCCCACGGGGCAAGCCCCATCCCGACCTCGCCCTGCTCGCCGCACGACAACTGAACCGAGCCCCCGAAGAGTGCCTCGTGGTGGGCGACGCCGTCGACGACATGCGGATGGCTTGCGCGGCGGGCATGAGGGCGATCGGGGTGTCCTACGGGGTCGCGACGGCCGGGCAACTGCTCGACGCGGGAGCGCAGATGGTGTGCGAAACCGTACGGGCGCTCGGCGAGACGCCGGGAGCTCTCCGATCTTCCGCGGTGACTGCGCATCGCAGCTGACCCACTGCATCGGGCTCGAACCGCACCGCACCACAACATGCACTTCCTCGCCAACACGACGACAGAACAAGGCGGTCGGAGAAAGACATGACATCACCAACGACACCCGGCACGGCGGCACCGAGGAATCCCGTCGCAGGTCTGGTCACGCTGTCCGCGGCCCAGTTCCTCATCGCGCTCGATTTCTCGGTCATCTTCGTGGCCCTGCCCAGCATGGGCTCGGACCTCCACCTGTCCGGCAGCACCATCCAGTGGGTGGTCAGCGCCTACGCCGTCTTCTTCGCCGGATTCCTCGTCGTCGGAGGGCGGGCCGCCGACCGTATAGGCGCGCGCAACATGTTCATCGCCGCTCTGCTGCTGTTCGGCGTCGCCTCACTGGCCGGAGGCATCGCCGGCAATGCCTCCCTGCTGCTGATCGCCCGAGGGGCGCAGGGCGTGGCCGCCGCCACGCTCCAGCCCTCGGTCCTGGCCCTGGTGAACACGACCTTCCAACCGGGACGCGAGCGCACGCGCGCACTCGCCGTCTGGGGGACGGTGGGCGCCAGCGGCCTCGCCGCCGGCGTCGTCATCGGCGGCCTGCTCACCACGGTGTCCTGGCGCTGGACGTTCTTCGTCAACCTGCCGTTCGCCGCCGTGTGCGCGCTGGCCGCGCCGCGGCTGCTGCCCGGCAGGACCGACTCGGGAAGGGCCGTACCCCTCAACGTCCTCAGTGCCGTGCTCTGCACAGCGACCGTGCTCGTCTCGGTGCTGGGGCTCACCCTGGCCGCGGATGTCGGCTGGACCGATCCGCTCGCGCTGGGCAGCTTCACCGCAGCCGTGGTCCTGCTCGCCCTCTTCGTCGCCCGGGAGCGCGGCAGTGCCCAGCCGCTCGTCGATTCCTCGCTGCGGGGTACGCGCACGCTCCTGGTCGGCTGCGGCGCCTCGGCGCTGTACATGGCAAGCGTGGCGGGATCCGAGTTCTACCTGGTCACGCTCCTGCTCCAGGAAGGGCGCGGGTTCGAGCCGCTGGCCGCGGGCATCGCCTTCCTGCCACTGGCGGTGTGCATCACACTCGGCAACATGATCGCCGGCCGTCTGATCAACCCCCTCGGCGTACAGCGCACGCTGCCGCTGGCCTTCGCCATCGGAGCGGCCGGTCTCGTGCTGCTCGCCGTTTCGGTGCACAATCACTCGTATTTCGTGGGCATGCTTCCCGGCCTCATGGTGAGCGGTATCGGCCACGGCATGATCTACACCTCCATGTTCGTCGGTGGGACGCGCGACGTCGACGACCACAACCAGGGCGTCGCCGGTGCCCTGATGACCACGACCCAGTACGCGGGCGGCGCATTCGGAGTGGCGGTCCTGGTCCTCGTCCTGGGCACCGACCCCGGCGACGGCCGCTTCCTGTCCGCGTTCCTGCTGGCCGCCGCCATCGCGCTCGTCGGGATCGTGTGGTCCTGGGCGGGATTCCGCGCACCCGCGGCCCAGGCCGGACCGCCGAAGCCGTCCGCGGTCGGCGAACCCGTCGCGGCGTCCGAGGAGGGGAGGGCCGGATGACCACCGCGGCCCGGCTGGGAATTCTCGTCATCCACAACGACCCCGTGCCCGAGACGGAGATATGGGGCATGGCTCCGGCAGGCGTCTCCGTCCACACGGCTCGCTTCGAGTGCCCTCGTCCCGCCGATACCGAGTACGTCGGCAGCCCTGCTCGCGCCTTCGCGTCGTCCGCCGAGGTCGCCCGGAGCCTGGACCACCTGGGCCGGCTGGGCACCGACAGCATCGCCCTGTGCTTCGGATCGAGCAGTTTCTTCGGAGGGCCGTCCTTCGATACGGAGTTCATCGCGGAGGCCGAGTCGCACTCCCACGGCACGCCGGTCTACACCGCGGCGGTGGCCATGACGGCCGCCCTGAAAGCCGCCGGTGTCCGCCGGCCACTGGTGATGATGCCCCCCTGGTTCACTGCCCCGACCTTCGAGGCGGCCGAGAGGTACCTCGCCGCGGTGGGCATCGAGCGCATCCACATCGCCCAGTTCGACCTCGGTCTGGAATGGGCGGGCATTCCCCGGTACAACGCCTTCGACGAGGGCGCCCGATGGATCGTGGATCCGGACGACGTCCGCCGGCAGACACTCGCGGCCTTCAAGGACACCGAGGACACCGCTCTCGACGGCATCCTTGTCCCGGGCAGCGGGTTCCGCGCTCAAGGTGCGGCGGTGTCGCTCGAGCAGGAGCTGGGCATCCCCGTCATCACGGCGAACCAGTCGGTCCTGTGGTACGGCCTCAACCAGGGCACTCCCGAGCCGCGGGCGGACACGGGACAGTCCCTCCACGGCAGCCTCTTCAACCTCCGCCTTCCGACGGGCGGTTTCCGGTGAGGGGAGCGGAGGCCGCCCGGAGGGACTGTCCGTTGACGCGTCAGGAAACAGCAGATGAGCCGTGGCCTGGTGCGACGCCGAGGGCTGAAGCGATCACGATTTCGTGGTCGTACGGGCCCCGGACCGGTGACTGACCGCAGGTGAGCCGCCGAAGGGCTCCTCCTCGTGGCTCAGGGGCGTCGGTGGTGTTGCCCGCTGTCGTTCGGGTCGGGGCGGGTCCGTGAGCGAAAGATGCGGCGGTAGGTGTCCGGAGGCACGCCGACCGTGCAGTTGAAGTGTCAGCGCAGCGTTGTGGCGGTGCCCATGCCGGTGGCCGCCGCGATGGTGTCGACGCTGTCGTCGGCGGTCTCCAGCAACTCCTGGGCGTGGCGTATCCGCTAGGAGCCGTCGGGCAGCAGCGCCAGCACCGGCGGGCGTCCAGGAGGAGCATGTCCGAGGTCAGGTGACCGACCAGGTCGTGGGCGTAGTCGGTCTCGCCCTTGGTGGCGGGGCCGAAGACCGCTGCGATCAGGCCGCGGGTGCCGGTTTCGCACAGGGTCATGAGCATCAGCCGGGGGCAGCCGGTCGGTGAACCCTCCCCCTGATCGTGGACACCTGGAGACTGGGACGTGAGGTTCCAGAGGAAGTAGTGCCAGGTGGGAAACAAGAGCAACCGCAGCAGGCGGTACACGGAGGAGTTCAAACGGGACGCGGTCGCGCTCGTTCGCTCCTCCGGCAGGACCGTCACGGTGTACGCGTTCATCGAGGCGGAGAAGACCACCCACAACGTCGCTCTGTCGTGCCGGCTGCTGAAGGTGGCCCGGTCCTCCTTCTACGCGTGGCCGGCCGGCGAGACGGCGCGCTCGGCGAGGAAGGCCGCCGATGACGCCCTGGCCCACGAGATCAC
>NZ_QFDQ01000206.1 GCF_003270085.1 Streptomyces triticisoli
GCGACGGGTCGCCCCCGGCGACCCGTCGCCGCCCCCTCGCCGGTTCCGCCCCCGCGTTCGGGCCCCGGCTGGTTCCGCCCGGAACGCGGCATGTGAGACTGCGCGCATGATTCGCCCCGCGACCCCTGCCGATGTCCCCGTCATCCACACCCTGATCCTTGAGCTCGCCGAGTACGAGAAAGCCCTCGACGAGGTCCGGGCGACGCCCGAGCAGCTGGCCGAGGCGCTGTTCGGTGAGCGCCCGGCGGCGTTCGCGCACATGGCTCAGGACGAGGACGGCGAAGTGGTGGGCTTCGCACTGTGGTTCCTCAACTTCTCCACCTGGCGCGGGGTGCACGGCATCCACCTGGAGGACCTCTACGTCCGTCCGGAGGCCCGCGGCGGCGGACACGGCCGGGCACTGCTGACGGAGCTGGCCCGCCTGTGCGTCGCCCGCGGCTACGAACGCCTGGAGTGGTCGGTCCTGAACTGGAACGAGCCGTCGATCGGCTTCTACGAGGCGCTGGGCGCCCGCCCGCAGGACGAGTGGACGGTGTACCGGCTCACCGACGAGTCGCTGGAGGCGCTGGCGGCAACGGCGTAGCCGTTCTCCCCGGGCCCTGTCGTCCCCGAGCGGCGGGAGACCGCCACCGATGGCAGGATGTGCCCGTGGGGGTCCTGCCCGTGGATGAGGATGAAGGCATGGGCGTCAGCGGCACGGCGAGCGGTACGCATCCGGGCGATCCGTTCGACATCAAGACCTCGGCGGTGGCGATCATCGACGCCGAGGGGCTGATCGCCTACTGGAGCCGGGGAGCCCAGGACCTGCTCGGATACCCGGCCGGTGACGTCGTACGACGTCCGGCCCGGCTGCTGTGGTCCGGCCGCGACCCGACCGCCTTGGTCTCCCGGCTGCGCCGCACCGACCGTGCCGGGGACGCGGTGATCACTGTCCGCCACCGTGCGGGCCACACCGTCCGGCTCGCCCTCCGCGTGTGTCCGCTGCTCGCCGCGGGCGGCGCGCGCGACTGGCTCGTCCTCGCCTGCGACGCCGCCGACCGGCACCGGCACGAGTGGTACGAGGCGGTCGTGCAGGGCCTGCTCGAACAGTCCTCCATCGGGGTCGCGGCGCTGGACACCCAGCTGCGGTACCGCTGGGTGAACCGCGCCCTGGCCGGCGTGGAGGGGCATCCGGTGGACGCCGCGGGCGGCAACGGCGCGGCCTCGGGCGCCGTGGCGGGAACGTCGGCGGTCGTGACCCGGCACGCCCGGCAGACGCTGCTCTCCGGGCAGTCCCGGGTCACCGTCGAGCACACGCCGCCCCGGCGCGGCACGCCCGGTCCGCGCGGACCCGCGCGGACCCGGCTGCGCTCGTTCTTCCCGTTGCGCGACGGCACGGGCCGTACGCTGGGCATCTGCTACGCCGCCCTGGACGTCACCGCCCAGGATCCGTCACGCGAACGGCTGGTGCTGCTGAACGCGGCCAGTGAGCACATCGGGACCACCCTGGACCTTCGCCGGACGGTCCAGGAGCTGGCGGAGATCGTCGTCCCGCGGGTCGCCGACTTCGTGGCCGTCGATCTCCTGGACGTCGTGCAGACGGAACAGGGCCCGCCCGCCGCCTCCGCACGCGGTCCGGCCGTGCTGCGGCGCGCGGGCCACCTGTCGGTCCAGAAGGACCGCCCCCAGGTGATCGCCGAGGTCGGCGAGGCCATCCACTACCCCAGCGGTTCTCCGCAGCAGCTCTGCCTGGCCACCGGAAAGGCCAACCGCCAGGCCATCGGCCCGTCGACACCCTGGCTCGCCGACGACCCCCTGCGGTGGACGAGGATCAACCGGTTCGGTGTGCACACGCACCTGGTCGTGCCGCTGCGGGCCCGCGGCATCACGATGGGCGTGGTGACCCTGCTGCGCTGGAAGAACCCCGACGAGTTCACCGAGGACGACCAGCTGCTGGTCGAGGACGTGGTGGCGCGGGCCGCCGTGTGCGTCGACAACGCCCGGCGCTTCACCCGGGAGCATCAGGCGGCGCTCACCCTCCAGACCAGCCTGCTGCCGTCCGCCCTGCCCCGGCACAGTGCCGTCGATGTGGCCTACCGCTATCTGCCGGCCGACGCCGACTCGGGGGTGGGCGGGGACTGGTTCGACGTCATCCCGCTCTCCGGTGCCCGGGTCGCGCTGGTGGTGGGCGACGTGTTCGGCCACGGCCTGCACGCGGCGGCCTCCATGGGACGGCTGCGGGCCGCCGTACAGACCCTGGCCGACCTGGACCTGCCCCCGGACGAGCTGCTGGCGCACGTCGACGACCTGGTCCTGCGCCTGTCGGACGAGGCGGAAGCGGCCACGGAGGGACCGGCCGCGGTCGGCGCGACCTGTGTGTACGCCGTCTACGACCCCATCGCCGGCACCATGGCCGTGGCCCGGGCCGGACACCCCAGCCCCGCGATCGGCCATCTGACCGAGCCCGTGGAGTTTCCCGACCTCCCCGCCGGTCCGCCCCTGGGGCTCGGCGGCCTGCCGTTCGAGTCGGCCGAGATCCCGGTGGAGGAGGGCGGCGTCATCGCGCTCTACACCGACGGGCTGATCGAGGCCTCGGACCGGGACGTCGACGTCGGCATGGAACGGCTGTGCTTCACCCTGGCCCACCCCGACCGGCCCCTGGAGGAGCTCTGCGACACCATGGTCCGCACCCTGCTGCCGGACCGGCCGCGCGACGACGTCGCCTTCCTCGTCGCCCGGACACACGTCCTCAGCTCCGACTGCGTGGCGTCCTGGAACGTGCCCGTCGACCCGTCGGCCGTACACGTGGTGCGCGACGCCGCCAGCCGCCGGCTGTCCCTGTGGGGTCTTGAGGAGGCGGCCTTCACCACGGAGCTGATCGTCAGCGAACTGGTCACCAACGCCATCCGGCACGCCTGCGGCCCGATCAGCCTGCGCCTCATCCACGAACGCGCCCTGATCTGCGAGGTCTCCGACGGCGGCAGCACCTCCCCGCACCTCAGGCGCGCGCGCAGCACGGACGAGGGAGGGCGGGGTCTGTTCCTGGTCGCCCAGCTCGCCCAGCGCTGGGGCACCCGGTACACGGGTTCCGGCAAGACGATCTGGACGGAACAGCCCCTGCCCGGCCAGGCCTCACGGCTGCCGCCGCACGCCTCCGTGGCCCCCTGAGCCACACCCACACACCCGAGGGGATCCATCGGGCATACCGGTCGCCCGGCAGGAAGCACGGTGTTAGAACTGAGAGCATGGTCGGACGTCCCCGCCGGTCCCCGAGAGGCGCGGAACCGCCGGTCGATGACCGGCGGCGGGCCGGGTCGGCCCGCCGCCGTCCGCGGACCCGGGGGACGCGGCGATCCCCGGGGTGGGGACTCTCGCCGGCCCGGAGGCTGGGCACGGTCGCCGCACAGGTCTTCCTGCTGCAGCTGATCGTCGTCCTGGTGCTCGTCGCGGCGGGGGCCACGGCCGTGGTGCTGCAACGGCGGTACGACGGCGAGGCCGGCGCCAAGCAGCGGTCACTGGCCGTCGCCGAGGCGTTCGCCCAGGCGCCCGGTACGGCGCTCGCCCTGGAGTCGCCCGATCCGGCGGCCCTCCTGCGGATCCCGGCGGAGAAGGCACAGCTGAACTCCGGCGTCGACTTCATCTCCGTGCTGAACAGTCAGGGAATCCGCGTGACCGATCCGGAAGCGGGGCTGATCGGCACGCCGGCCCAGGAGATCGGCCGGGCGATGGCGGGCAGGACGTTCACCGAGACCTTCCACGGCCGTCCGGCCGACTCCGTGCGCGCGGTGGTTCCCGTCATCGGCGCGGGCCGGCACGTGATCGGCGCCGTCACCGCGGGCATCGAGGTCCGGAGCCTGGGCCGCATGCTGGACCAGCAGATCCCGATGGTCCTGGTCGCCGCCGCACTGGCCGTGGTGCCGGCGACCGCGGGCACCTTCCTCGTCAGCCGGCGGCTGCGCCGCCAGACCCGCGGTCTGGGCCCGGCCGAGATGAGCCGCATGTACGAGCACCACGACGCGGTGCTGCACGCGGTGCGCGAGGGCGTGCTGATCATCGACGCCGACGGCCGGGTGCTGCTCGCCAACGACGAGGCCCGCCGGCTGCTGGACCTCCCCGAGGACGCCGAGCTGCGGCACGTCACGGAGCTGGGGCTGGCACCGGACATGACGCGGCTGCTGGAGTCCGGGGAGGTCGCCTCCGACGCGGTGTTCCCGGCCGGGGACCGGCTGCTGGCGGTCAACACCCGGCGCGCCGCGCCGTACGGCAGCGCGCCGGGCCTGGTGGCCAGCTTCCGGGACACCACGGAGCTGCGGGCCCTGTCCGGCCGGGCCGAGGTGGCACGGGGACGGCTGACGCTGCTGTACGAGGCCGGGGTGCGGATCGGTACGACGCTCGACGTGCGGCGTACCGCTCAGGAGCTCGCCGAGGTGGCGGTCCCGCGGGTGGCGGACGTCGTCACCGTGGAGCTGCTGGAGTCCGTGCTGCACGGCGAGGAACCCACCGGAGCGGTGAACCGGATGCGCCGCACCGCCCTGCACGGGACCGGAACGCGCACCCCGCTGCAGCCGGTGGGGGAGCTGATCCGGTTCGTGGTGGCCGACACTCCGATGGTGGCGGCACTGCGGCGCGGGAAGGCGGTGCGGGTGCCGGACCTGCACGCCGCGCAGGACTGGCGGGCCCAGGACCCGGACGGGGCGGGCCGGGTGCTGGACCACGGCATCCACTCGCTGATCACGGTGCCGCTCAGGGCGCGGGGGGTGATCCTCGGCATGGTCAACTTCTGGCGGGGGTCCGGCTCGGGGCGGTTCGAGGAGGAGGACGTCGCGGTCGCCGAGGAACTGGTGGCCCGGGCGGCCGTCGCGATCGACAACGCGCGCCGGTACTCCCGCGAGCACGCGATGGCCGTGACGCTGCAGCGCAGTCTGCTCCCCCGGGACCTGCCGGAGCAGGACGCGCTGGAGCTGGCGTGGCGGTATCTGCCGGCGCGGTCCGGCGTGGGCGGCGACTGGTTCGACGTCATCCCCCTGCCCGGCTTCCGGGTGGCGCTGGTGGTCGGCGACGTGGTCGGGCACGGGCTGCACGCGGCGGTCACGATGGGCCGGCTGCGGACGGCGGTGCTGAACTTCTCCTCCCTGGACCTTCCTCCGGACGAGTTGCTCGGCCATCTGGACGAGATGGTGACGCGGCTGGACACGCAGACGGCGAGCGCCGACGGCGAGGTGTCCCCCGTGACCGGGGCCACCTGCCTGTACGCCGTCTACGACCCGGTGGGCGGGCACTGCGCCGTCTCCCGCGCGGGGCACCTCGTACCGGCCGTGGTGGATCCCGCCGGGCGCGTGACCTTCCCCGACCTGCCCCTGTCGCCACCGCTGGGGGTGGGCGGGATGCCGTTCGAGACCGGTGAGCTGACCCTGCCGGCGGGCAGCCGGCTGGTGTTGTTCACCGACGGGCTGGTGGAGAACCGCGGACGGGACGTCGACGAGGGACTGGCGTTGCTCGGCGCGGCCGTCGCGCACGCGGACCGGAGCCCGGAGGAGACCTGCCGGGACCTGGTGGAGGCGATGCTGCCGGAGCATCCGAGCGACGACGTGGCGCTGCTCGTCGCCCGGACGCGGCTGCTCGACCCGTCCCGGGTCGGGGTCCGGGACGTGCCGTTCGACGTGGCGGCGGTCTCCCGGGTGCGCGCGGAGGTGGGCGGCCTGCTGCACGACTGGGGGCTGGGGGAGTCCGTGTTCGCCGTGGAGCTGGTCCTCAGCGAGCTCCTGACCAACGCCGTCCGGTACGGCGCTCCGCCCGTCCGGGTGAGGATCCTGCTGGGCCACTGTCTGATCTGCGAGGTGTCGGACGGCAGCAGCACCTCGCCGCATCTGCGGCGCGCGGCGACCACCGACGAGGGCGGCCGCGGTCTGTTCCTGGTATCGCAGTTCGCGGAGCGGTGGGGCACGCGCTATGCGGCGCACGGGAAGGTGATCTGGGCGGAACTGAGCCTGGACGGCGCCCCGGAGCCGGACCCCGAGGCGCTGCTCGACGCCATGGCCCGGTGACCACACCGGTGCGGCAAAATCCCCGGGGGTGCCGGATTCGTGTGCTCGCCACCGCCGCCTGCCCCGGCGTCCGAGCCGTTCCGTCCGGTGGCCGTCGCCGGCGCCCGCGTCGAGCCGACGGTCCGTCGGTCGCCCCGGCCGGCCCCGGCTGCGCGACGGCGCCCCGGCC
>NZ_QFDQ01000207.1 GCF_003270085.1 Streptomyces triticisoli
ACAGCAGCCGCCCGGGCAGGCCCGCGCGCACCGGGGCGGGCAGCAGCTCGGCCGCGGCGGCCAGCCCGCTGCCGGGCCCGTAGGCCACGAGGATCCAGGTACCGACGGACATCGGCGAGCTGGGCTTGGCGACCCGCAGCATGTGGTGGAACCGCTCGGGCCGGCCGAGGTCCGCGATCAGCAGACCGGTGCTGGCCAGGAGTGCGCCGAAGCCGCCCAGGCGTCCCGCCCGGCGCAGGGCGGGACGCCCCGTGAGGTCGGCGCCGGCGGCGAGCAGGGCGGAGCCGGCCGACAGCCCGCCGGTGAACAGGTAGGCCGGGACCTTCCAGTCCCATACAGGCGGCTTCAGCACCGGCCGGCCGTAGTAGGAGCGGAACTCGGGGCGCGGCTCGGCGGACCGCTCGCCGCGTGCCTTCTCGCCCGAGCCGAACGTGCGCGCGTGGACGTCGCCGGCCTCGGCGTCGCTGCGCGGTTCGCGCAGGATCCCCTCGCCCTCACTCATCGACGGCCTCCCTTCCAGAAGACGGCGGCGGATGCGGCCAGCAGGGCCGAGGCGGCCACCGCGGCGTGCTTCCACATGGACGGCAGATCACGCGTGGGCACGATCGGGTCCGGTGGCAGCCCGTACACCTCCGGGTCGTCCAGCAGCAGGAAGAAGGCGCCGTCGCCGCCCACACCGTCGTCGGGGTCGCGGCCGTACAGCCGTGCCTCGCCCACGCCGGCCCCGTGCAGTTCCTCCAGCCGCCGGTCGGCCCGCTCCCGCAGCTCCTCCAGCGGGCCGAACTGGATGGAGTCCGTGGGGCAGGCCTGGGCGCAGGCGGGTTCCAGACCCCCGCGCAGCCGGTCGTAGCACAGGGTGCACTTCCAGGCCCGTCCGTCGTCGGGCCGCCGGTCGATGACCCCGTAGGGGCAGCCGGAGACGCAGTAGCCGCAGCCGTTGCAGATGTCGGGCTGCACCACGACCGAGCCGAACTCGGTGCGGAAGAGCGCCCCGGTGGGGCAGACGTCGAGACAACCCGCATGGGTGCAGTGCTTGCACACGTCGGAGGACATCAGCCAGCGGAACTCGGTACGGGTCTCGGCGCCGGAGCCGGCGCCGGGCAGGCCGAAGGAGGGGAAGCCGAGATCGACCGGACCGGTGCCCAGCTCGCCGCCGCCCCGCTCGGCCTCGCGCAGGGCGTCGGCCACCACCCCGGCCGTGGCCTCGGTGCCGGAGGGGCCGGTGGGCAGGCCGGACAGTCCCGCGTCCTGCAGTCCCAGTGGGCGCTGCTGTTCGACGAAGGCGACGTGCCGCCAGGAACTCGCGCCGAGCATGCCGGTGTTGTCGAACGACATGCCGAGCAGGTCGAGGCCGTCCTCGGGAACGTCGTTCCACTCCTTGCACGCCACCTCGCACGCCTTGCAGCCGATGCACACGGAGGTGTCGGTGAAGAAGCCCACCCGGGGCGGCGGGTCGGTGTGGCCTGCGTCCGCGGCGGGGTCGGCGAGGGGCCCGTACAGGCTGTTCCCGTCCGTCATGAGGATCCCTCCGGACCGTCCGTTTCGGTGTGGGCCGGCTTGTACTCGTCGCCCGCCGTCATGAGGCGGGTGCCGGTCGCCGTGGTGATCCCGGCCCGGCGGCGGTAGTCCTGCACGTACTCCAGCAGGGCCGGCCCCCTCGGCCGGCGACCGGGGCGGACGTCGCAGGTCGCCACCTTGCTTTCCTGGATGAACACATTGGGGTCGACCACCACGCCGAGCAGGTCGTTGACGACGTCGCCGCGGGTGAGTCCCACCGACCCCCAGTGGTACGGCATCCAGACCTGGTGCACGACCCGGTCCTCGACCCGCAGGGGCGCCAGCCGGTCGGTGACCACGACCCGGGCGTCCACCGCGGTCCGGCTCGTGACCACATGGGCCCAGTCCAGATGGCGCAGGCCGCGCTCCCTCGCCAGTTCGGGCGACACCTCCACGAACAGCTCCGGCTGCAGCTCCGCCAGGTACGGCAGCTGCCGGCTCATGCCGCCCGCGGTGTGGTGCTCGGTGAGCCGCGCCGTGGTGAACACGAAGGGGAACACCTCGCTGTGCGCCTCGGGCGGGGCGGGGTTGGACGGGTTGTCGGGGCGCCCGTACACCTTGCGCACCGGGTTGCCCTGCTGGCCGTAGAGCAGGTTGCGCATCGGTGACTCGTGCGGCTCGTAGTGGGTGGGCAGCGGGCCGTCCACCAGCCCTGCCGGGGCGAACAGCCACGCCTTGCCGTCCGCCATCATGATGAACGCGTCGTCACCGGCGAGGGCCTGGGGCCCTGAAGCCCCCTCGGGAGGCCGGTGGCCGGGCGGCTTGGTCCTCTCGAAGTCCGGGATGTCGTGCCCGGTCCACTCACCGCGCTCCTCGTCCCACCACACCAGGGCCTTGCGCTCGCTCCAGGGCCGCCCCTCGGGGTCGGCCGAGGCGCGGTTGTAGAGCACGCGCCGGTTCAGCGGCCAGGTCCAGCCCCATTCCGCCTCGTACGGCCCCTGCTCGAACCGGGGCTTGCGGCGCCGGGCCTGGTTGACCTCGTCGGCGTAGACCCCGCTGTAGATCCAGCAGCCGCAGGCGGTGGTGCCGTCGGCCCTCAGGTCGACGTAGCTGTCGACCGTGCGTCCGCTGCGCAGGTCGATGCCGTTGATGTGGCGCAGCACGTCGGCCGCGGACGGCTCGTCGCCCTCGGTCCGGTAGTCCCAGGCCAGGTCGAGGACGGGGCGGTCGCGCTCGTCGGTCGAGCCGGCCAGCCTCTCCTTGAGGCGCTTGCCGAGGTGGTGGAAGAACCACAGCTCCGAACGCTGGTCGCCGCTCGGCTCGACGGCCTGGTCCCGCCACTGCAGCATCCGCTGGGTCTGGGTGAAGGTGCCGGACTTCTCCACGTGCGAGGCGGCGGGGAAGAAGAAGACCTCCGTACGGCAGCGCTCGGGCACGATCTCGCCGGTCTCGATCTCGGGAGCGTCCTTCCAGAACGTGGCGCTCTCGATCATGGTGAGGTCGCGGACGACCAGCCAGTCGAGGTTGGCCAGGGCCAGCCGCTGCAGACGGCCGTGGGCCGAGCCCACCGCCGGGTTCTGGCCGAGCAGGAAGTAACCGAAGACCTTCCCGTCGATCATGTCCATGGTGGTGCGGTAGGTGCCGTGGTCGCCGTCGATCCGCGGCAGGTAGTCGAAGCAGTAGTCGTTCTGCGCCGTCGCCGCCTCGCCCCAGTACTCCTTCAGCAGCGAGACCGTGTAGGCGTCCGCGTTGCCCCAGAACCCCTTCTGGCCGGGGCGGCGGACGGAGTCCAGGTAGGCGGCCAGGTTCTCGTGCGTGGTGTCCGGCATCGGCAGATAGCCGGGCAGCAGGTTGAACAGGGTCGGGATGTCCGTGGACCCCTGGATGCTGGCGTGCCCGCGCAGCGCGAAGACCCCGCCGCCCGGCCGGCCGATGTTGCCCAGCAGGAGCTGGATGATCGACCCGGCCCGGATGTACTGGGCTCCGACGGAGTGCTGGGTCCAGCCCACGCTGTACACCAGCGCCGCGGTGCGCTCCCGGCCGGAGTTCTCGGTCCAGGCCCGGCACACCTGGAGGAACCGCTCCCGGGGCACACCGCAGATCCGCTCCACCGTCTCGGGCGTGTAGCGGGAGAAGTGCCGCTTGAGCACCTGGAACACACAGCGGGGATGCTCCAGCGTCGGATCGCTCGCGATGTGGCCCGCGCCGCCTTCGAGGGACGGGCCGCCGGCGCCGTACTGGTAGGGCGCGGACTGCTCCTTGTGCCGGGTGCCGCCGCGTTCCTCCCCGTCGATGCTCTCGTACGCCCAGCTGGAGGCGTCGTAGGAGGCGGTGGCCGGGTCGTACCCGCTGAACAGGCCGTCCAGGTCCTCGGTGTCCCGGTAGTGCTCGCTCAGCAGGAACGGGGCGTTGGTGTACGCCCGTACGTACTCCCGGAACTCCAGCCCGTGGGACAGGATGTAGTTGATCACACCGCCGAGGAAGGCGATGTCGGTGCCCGTGCGCAGGGGGACGTGCTGGTCGGCCAGCGCGCTGGTGCGGGTGAACCGCGGGTCGATGTGGATGACCCTGGCACCGCGCGCCTTGGCCTCCATCACCCACTGGAACCCGACCGGATGGGCCTCGGCCATGTTCGAGCCCATGATGACGATGCAGTCGGCGTTGGCCAGGTCCTGCTGGTAGTCGGTCGCGCCGCCGCGTCCGAACGAGGTTCCCAGACCGGGAACGGTGGCGGAGTGTCAAATACGCGCCTGGTTCTCGATCTGCAGCGCACCGAGGGCGGTGAACAGCTTCTTGATCAGGTAGTTCTCCTCGTTGTCGAGCGTGGCGCCACCCAGGCCGGCGAAGCCCATGGTGCGGCGGAGCGTGCGGCCGGCCGGGTCGGTGTCCTGCCAGCCCCTCCGGCGTGCGTCCAACACCCGGTCGGTCACCATGTCCATGGCCGTGTCGAGATCCAGTTCCTGCCAGGCCGTGCCGTACGGCCGCCGGTACAGCACTTTCCGCTCACGCTGGGGGCCGGTGACGAGCTGCTTGCTGGCCGAGCCCTTGGGGCACAGGCGGCCCCGCGAGATCGGGCTGTCCGGGTTGCCCTCGATCTGGATGACCCGCCCGTCCTTCACATGGACGCGCTGCGAGCAGCCCACCGCGCAGTACGGACAGACGGAGGCCACCACGCGGTCCGCGGTGTCCGTGCGGGGCGCGAGCCCCGCCGAACGCCGGGACTCGGCCGCCTTGCCCCGCCCCAGCCGGTCCGCTCCCGTGATCTGCCGGTACACCGGCCACGCGCCGAACCACCGTTTCAGGCTCATGTGCCTGCTCCTTCTTCGGGGCGTCCACCGGTTTCGACGCTAACGCGGGGGCGGGGTTCCGCAAGTCGGCGACGTGGGCGGTCGTCACGGGCGCGGGGGTCACCACCGCGGATGACCGGCCGGTACCACCCCGAGTCCTCCGTGCACAATGGAGCGATCACCAACGCCCAGGAGACGAAGGAACGATGGACTTCCGCGACGATGTGGATCTTGATGCCTCCCAGGTCGAGGACCGCGGCAGCGGCTTTCCGGGAGGTGGGCTCGCCATCGGCGGCGGTGCCATCGGCATCGTCGCCGTGATCGTCGCGCTGCTCCTGGGCGTCGACCCCGCCGGCCTCCTCAGCGGCACCGACTCGAACTCCACCGCACCGCGGCAGGGGTCCGACCTGAGCGCCCAGTGCCGGAAGGGCAGCGATGCCGACCAGTCCGAGAAGTGCCGCGTGGTCGGGGTGGTCAACAGCATCCAGCGCTACTGGCGGGGCGCCCTGCCCGAGCACGCCCAGCAGCCGTACAGCAAGGCACGGACGGTGCTGTTCTCCGGCGGTGTGAGCACGGGGTGCGGCCGGGCGAGCTCCGCCGTGGGCCCGTTCTACTGCCCGGCCGACCACGGGGTCTACCTCGACCTCGGGTTCTTCCAGGAGCTCGAGGAGAAGTTCGACGCCAAGGGCGGTCCGTTCGCGCAGGCGTACGTCATCGCCCACGAGTACGGCCACCACGTGCAGAACCTGCTGGGCACCATGAACAGTGTCGGCCGGGACCGCACGGGGGCGGAGAGCGCGTCGGTCCGTCTGGAGCTGCAGGCCGACTGTTACGCCGGAGTCTGGGCCAAGAACGCCGTCACCACCGGCTTCTACGAGAAGCCGTTCACCGACGACGACATCCGCGAAGCCCTCGACGCCGCGGCGGCCGTCGGCGACGACCGCATCCAGGAGCGCGTCCAGGGCCGTGTCGACCCGGAAGGCTGGACCCACGGCAGCTCCCAGCAGCGGGTGCACTGGTTCACCACCGGGTACACCACGGGTTCCCCGGCCCGGTGCGACACCTTCTCCGGCGGCATCTGAGGAGCGGGCCCCGGCCCACCCGCCGTTCCGGACGCGCCGCATCGCGCCGACGGGATCGGCGGGACCGCGAAGACCGGCTGGGGCGTTGACGCACGGAGCCGGTGTCAGCGGTGCTGCCAGCTCTGCCAGACCGCGGCCAGTTCTGCCTCGACCGCCGGTGCCACCGTGTCCAGCAGCCGCACCTGGGCCCCCGGCCCGGCCAGCTCCGTGCGGTATGGGTGGGGTGGGCCCTGGGGACGGGAGCCGAGGGCGGTGACCGAACCGATGACGCGGTGGGGCCCCAGGATGCCGGGGAGTTCCCGCAGATCCGGCTCCGTCAGGTCCAGGTCCTCGACCAGCAGCTCGTGCCCCTCGTACGTGGCACGGGTGGCCGCCCGCACGCTGCCGCCCCGCTCGCCGGAGCGCCCCAGCACCAGGGTGTCCCGCCACAGCATCCGCGCCCCGGCCGCCAGCGCGACGTCCATCGAGCGCTCCACCCGGGCGCCGATGCCCCTATGGTTTGTCAAGCCGCGAGGCTGTCGGGAACCGGTAGCGGGGCGCCGGCGATGCACCGGTGGATCTC
>NZ_QFDQ01000208.1 GCF_003270085.1 Streptomyces triticisoli
GCCCGCTCGGGCGGTTGCCGTGCCCGGCCGGGCCTCGGCCGGCGTCGGCGCGGGTGGTGTCGGCGGGCGCGGTTCTTCCGGGGCCGGCACCCGTGCCGACGCCGATGTCCGCGCCGCGCAGACCGTCGCCACCCCCGGCTGGGCGCCCGCCGACCTCGGTGCTCCCGCCACCTTCGTGCTGCTGCGGCACGGGGAGACGCCGTTGACGCCGCAGAAGCGTTTCTCGGGCAGTGGCGGCACCGATCCGTCGCTGTCCGGGGCCGGCCGGGAGCAGGCCGAGCGGGTCGCCGCGGCGCTCGCCCGGCGCGGCACGATCCAGGCCATCGCCTCGTCCCCCCTCGCCCGCACCCGCGAGACCGCCGGTGTCGTCGCCGCCCGCCTCGGTCTGGAGGTGATCGTGGAGGAGGGGCTGCGCGAGACCGACTTCGGCGCCTGGGAGGGGCTGACGTTCGGCGAGGTGCGCGAGCGCTACCCGGACGACCTGAACGCCTGGCTGGCCTCCCCGCACGCCGAACCCACCGGCGGCGGCGAGAGCTTCGCGACCACCGGCACCCGTATCGCCGCCACCCGCGACAAGCTGGTCGCGGCCCACGCGGGCCGTACGGTCCTGCTGGTCACCCACGTCACCCCGATCAAGACGTTCGTCCAGCTCGCCCTCGGCGCCCCGCCGGAGTCCCTGTTCCGCATGGAGCTGTCGGCGGCGTCGCTGTCGGCGGTGGCGTACTACGCGGACGGCAACGCCAGCGTCCGCCTGTTCAACGACACGTCCCACCTGCGCTGAGCGCCGCCGCCGCGCGGGCCAGCCGCTCGATCCGGACCCAGTCCCGGGCGGCCACCGCATCCGCGGGAACCATCCAACTGCCGCCGACACAGCCGACGTTGGGCAACGCCAAGTACTCGGGCGCGCTGTCGGGCCCGATGCCGCCGGTGGGGCAGAAGCGGGCCTGGGGGAGAGGGCCGTACAGCGCCTTCAGATACGCGGTGCCGCCGGCCGCCCGCGCCGGGAAGAACTTCATCTCCCGCACCCCGCGCTCCAGCAGCGCCACGACCTCGGACACCGTGGACACCCCGGGCAGGAACGGCACCCCGGACGCCCGCATGGCCTCCAGCAGTACGTCCGTCCAGCCGGGACTCACCACAAACCGCGCCCCCGCCGCCACACTGTCCGCCACCTGCGCCGGCGTGACGACCGTACCGGCCCCCACCACCGCCTCCGGCACCTCACCGGCGACGGCCCGGACAGCGTCCAGCCCGGCCGGCGTCCGCAGCGCCACCTCGACCGCGGGCAGCCCCCCGGCCACCAGCGCCCGCGCCAGCGGTACGGCGTCGGCGGCGTCCTCGACGACCAGGACGGGCACGACGGGGGCGAGATCCAGGACGGAGGCGGTGGGCAGGGGGGAGGGCATGGCCTCATCGTGCCCGGGAGGAGCAGTGCGCACAAAGCACGTTGCGCAGGACGCAACGCGCTCCAGCGGCCCTCAGCGGCGTTCAAGGGCCCCAGTGGATCTCAGCGGCCCTCAGTGGATCTCCGCCACCACCACATCCAGCGCCCACGGCCTCCCCGCCTTCGCAGGCGGCTCCGCCTCCACCACGTACCCGAGGTCCCGCAGCGCCTCCACCAGCCCGGCCGGGTCCTTCGGCACGGCCCCGTCGCTCAGCAGGCTGCGCACGATCCGCCCCTTGGTCGCCTTGTTGAAGTGGCTGACGACCTTCCGGGTCGGCGCGTGCAACACCCGTACGGTCGCCGTCCGCCCCGCGACCTCGCCCTTCGGCTTCCAGGCGGCGGCGTAGGCGGCGGACCGCAGGTCCAGCACCAGCCCGTCGCCGGCCACCTCGGGCAGGACGGAGGCCATCGGCGTACGCCAGTAAGCGGCCAGCGCGCCCGTCCCGGGCAGCTTGACGCCCATCGAGCAGCGGTAGGACGGAATCCGGTCGGTCACCCGCACCGCACCCCACAACCCCGAGAAGACCAGCAGCGAGCGCGCGGCGCGCCGCTGGGCGGCGGCGTCGAGGGAGGCCAGGCCCAGGGCGTCGTAGAGCACCCCGGTGTAGATCTCCCCGGCGGGCCGCGCCCCCGCCGTGCGCAGCCCGGCGTTCTTGGCGACCTCGCCGCGCAGCCCCTCGCTCAGCCCGAGCACCTCGCGGGCCTTGTCCTCGTCGCCGGCGCACAGCTCGACGAGCTCCGAGAGGACGGCCTCGCGGGCGACGGCCAGCCCCGGCAGCGACAGCGACTGAAGCTGCAGCGGGGTGCCGGGGCCGCCGGACGCCTTGCCTTCGGACGGGGGCAGCAGGACAAGCACACGTACTCCTTCGGTCGAACTCCGCGCCAGCGTACGGCGTGCCGCCAGGGCGCCTCCGCCCTACTCCGCCCGCGCCCGCGTGAGGGCGGTGAGGGCGCCCACCAGCGCGTCGGCGTCCTCGGCGTGGAGGCGTACGACCCGCACCCGCCGGAGCCTGCCGAGGAGGGTGACGTGCTCGACGGGGGCGGTCAGTTCCAGGGTGAGCGAGGTCTGGAAGGCGACGGGGACGTTCAGCTCGCCGTCGGCCCGTTCGTGCGTCGTGCGCGGCTCCCGGCGTACGGACGCGATCCGCTCCAGCGGGACGCGCAGGTCGACGTGGACGCCGTGCCGTATGCGCAGACCGTCCGCGCCGAGCACGTGCGGGCGGACCACAGACGCCGCGTGCAGGGCGACGACGAAGACGACCGTGTACACGTCGAGGAACAGCACCACCGCGTGTGCGGTGGGCCAGTTCCGCAGCAGCACGGACATCATCAGTGTCTCGACCAGGCAGACGAACGCCAGCCCGGCCATGACCGGCCCCTGACCGCGGGCGTACCCGAAGGCCCGCCCACCGCCGCCGGTGCCGTGCGTACGGCGCACCACCCACAGCCCCAGGCTCGCCATCAGCCGCACCTCGTGCCGGACGAGGGCGAGCACGGCTGTGAGCACGGCTCTCATGCCGGCCCCTGGGCGAGGATCCGCAGCGCCTGCTGGATCGCCGCGGCCTGGGCGGGGGCGAAGTCGGCGCAGAGGGCACGCAGGAATTCGTGTCCGTGGTCGATGCCGGCCGGCTCCGGAAGCATCTCCCGGGGAATGCACCCGGCGAGCGCACGGGCGGCCTCCGCCACCCGCGGGTCGTCGGCGCCGGCGTCGGCGAGCGCGTCCAGCAGCGCGTACGCCTCCTGTGCCCGCGCCGTCGCCTCCGGTGTGGCGAAGGCCGAACCGACGGCGCCCATCAGCCGCTCCCGGTCCGCCGGGTCCGCGGCCGTCTCCAGCAGCGCCAGCACCTCGCGGTCCTTGGCGGCCATGGGGGAGTCGGGCAGGTCGGCGGCGGTCCGGGCGAACAGCGCGGCCAGCTCGGGGGAGACCGGTCCCTCGGCGGGCAGCTCCCCCACGTCCAGCAGGGCACGCAGCCGCACCCTTCGCTCCCGTATCGCCGCCTCCTGCCGCGCCAGGTCGGCGTCGAGCTCCTCCAGCACCTCGGCGAGGTCCTTGCCCGCATCGTCGGCGAGCACGTCCCGCACCTCCGCCAGCCCCAGCCCCAACTCGGTCAGCCGCCGGATCCGGGCCAGCGCGACGGCGTGCCGCAGGGTGTAGTGCCGGTACCCGTTGGCCCGCCGCTCCGGCTCCGGCAGCAGCCCCAGGTGGTGGTAGTGCCGCACGGTCCGCGTGGTGACGCCGACGGCCGCGGCGAGTTCTCCTATCCGCATGCGGACCAGTACAGACGTTGACGTCGCGTGAAGGTCAAGCGCACGGTCCGGTGCCTGACGGGGGCGGTGGTCGTGTGCCACGATCGAGGGAACGGTTCCCGATTCCTCGGACAGGTGATCTTGGGATGTCCCAGTCTGGCGAGCGACCGAAGGAGGGGCGTGACATGACTGCCGTGGCTCATGAGCCCACCACGCCGGCCGAGGGTCTGCTGGAGATCTTCCTGTCCCTCGACACCCCGGAGGGATTCCGGGCCGAGCTGATCGAGGGGGAGATCGTCGTGACACCACCGCCGGACGGGGACCACGAGGACTACATCAGTCTGATCATGAAGCAGGTGATCCGTCGGTCCCGGACCGACATGGACTTCTCCGGGAACAAGGGCTTGAAACTGAGGAGCGGTGGCGGTTGTCCGAAGGACCACGCGATTCCGGACGGCACCTTCGCGCCTACGAAGCTGCGCCTCCACCGGGGCGCCGACTCCTGGATGCCCTGCGACGGCGTGGCCATGGTGCTCGAGGTGACGTCGACCAAGCCCAAGTCCGACCGCGAGGCCAAACGCCGTTGCTACGCCCGTGGCGGCATCCCCCTCTACCTGCTCGTCGACCGGGAAACCTCATCGGTCACCCTGTTCAGCGAGCCGGAGAACGACGACTACCCGGAGCTCCGCACCCGCCCGTTCGGCAAGCCCCTCACGATCCCCGAGCCCTTCGCCTTCGAACTGGACACCGCGGACTTCCTCTGACCGGAGCCCGGAGGGGGACCGGTCGGCGCGCCCGGTACCATGGTCCGCACGGCAGACGAGCCGGGCGGACGGCCGCGTGAAGCCCTTCCGGGGCTTCCCGAGGAACGTCCGGGCTCCACAGGGCAGGGTGGTGGCTAACGGCCACCCGGGGTGACCCGCGGGACAGTGCCACAGAAAGCAGACCGCCGGGGCTGTGCTCTTCTCGAAGAGGGCGGTCCTCGGTAAGGGTGAAACGGTGGTGTAAGAGACCACCAGTGCCCAGGGTGACCTGGACAGCTCGGTAAACCCCACCCGGAGCAAGGTCAAAAGGAGCGCCGTAAAACGTGCTCTGCGCGGACGTTCGAGGGCTGCCCGCCCGAGTCCGCGGGTGGACCGCACGAGGCCGGCGGCAACGCCGGTCCTAGATGGATGGCCGTCGCCCCGGGCTCCGCGAGGAACCCGGGGAACAGAACCCGGCGTACAGCCCGACTCGTCTGCCTTTTCCTGTTGTGCAGGTCACGGTGCGTTCATTGGGTTTGCCGGGCCCAGGTCGCCGGCCTGGGTGGTCGACTTCGGCCAGCCCCCACCGCTGGGCGCTCTCGCGTCCGCCGTACCCGCGCCACACGGATGAGTCGCAGCTCGCCGTTGAGACGGCCGACGGGGGCGTGACCGGTCCTGATCAGGTAGGGGGCGTTCGGAGAGCATGACGAGGCGCGCCCGGGTGATGTCCGCCTCTGCTACCGCGAGCAGCTGAGGGTCGGTGATGCCGAGCTTGTTGCGCAGTACGCCGTTGGGCATGGCGTATGGATCGTTCACCCTGCCCGCCGCTGCGGAGTCTGTCGGTGGCGGGCGATCGCGCGGGCGACAAGGGTGTCCGCGTCGAGGTCGCCCTTCACGTACGCCTCGGTGTCCCGGTCGGAGGCGTCGGAGGCGTGGAGCCCCTCGGCCTCGATGGAGCCGGTGGCCGAGGCGGCGGCCGCACGTCGCGCCGCTCGGCCGCTCAGCGCCTCGAAGGCCTCGACGGACAGGAGGACGCCCTGGGGCTTGCGGTGGGCGCCGATCAGGACCGGGTCGGCATCCGCGCCGGACTCCGACAGGTCGGTCAGGATCCGCGACAGTCTCGCGCGCGCGTCGCTGACGGTCACGACCTCGGGGATCTCCATGCTGTCACCGCATCCAAGTAGAGTCTTGATTCTGTACAGATTCTAGTACGGATTCCGATGGGGTGCGGGGCGGTGCGCGCCGCACCCGCGACTCCCAGCGGCCCGGAACCGTCCAACGCGCCGGCTTCCCCCGTACGTCCCTCCCTCACAGTGTGATCGGAATTCTCTCCACCTCCCCGGGGAGTCGTCCACGGTGTGCCCGTCTGTGGACGGACTGTCTCGCATGTGCCGTCAGGAGAGCGGGAGAGTGAGGTGGGCCGTCGGGCGAGGTGGCAGCGGAGCTGCTCCTTTTCCCAACGGCCTCCTCCCGAACCCGTCGTGCGGCGTTAA
>NZ_QFDQ01000209.1 GCF_003270085.1 Streptomyces triticisoli
GGTGGGAAACCGGGGCGCAGGGGGCGAAGCCCCCGCCGGGGTCTGGGGCGGAGCCCCAGGGACGGAACCTCTCCTCCCACCGAGACGGGCGGGCCGGGTGGGCCAAGCCGGGGCGCAGCCCCGAACGGGGCCTGGGGCGCAGCCCCGGGGACGGGACCCCTCCCCCCACCGAGACGGGCGGGCCGGGTGGGCCAAGCCGGGGCGCAGCCCCGAACGGGGCCTGGGGCGAAGCCCCGGGGACGGGACCCCTCCCCCCACCGAGACGGGCGGGCGGGTGGGCAAAGCCCCCTCACCGGCGGGGCCACAGCGCAGCGTCCGGCAAGAAGCGGATCCGCAGCTCGCCGTCGCGCAGAGCCGCTCCGTCCACGCTGCACCGCCGCAACGCCGAAGGCAACGGCACGATACGCCGGAACAGACCAACGGTCAGCACGAGTTCGTCACCCCTCCGAATGAGCTCCAGCTCACCCCGTACGGCCCCGGGCAGAGGAATGTGCCACACCAGCACCCCGTCCTCGGCGAGCCGGTCGGTGACGGGCCACTCGACCGGGGCGGGCGCCGGGTTGACGCCGGGCACGGCCAACGCGGCGAGATCGTCCGGTCCACGCGGGTCCCGCCCCAGGTGGACGGCCTGGTGGACGTCGTACGCCTCCTCCCACTCGTCCAGCGCCTTGCGCTGCTGCGCGACCGGCCCCGCCAGCCACGAGTCGGCGGGAGCCTCCGGCAGGACACGGCCGGCCACCAGGGACTCGACGGCCAGACCGCGTACGGCCAGACCGAGCGCCGCGCCACGGACGGCGTCCGCACCGGCCGGGCCCGGCTCCGCGACCAGGCGGACGGACGTGCCGGGGTCCGCGACGACCGCCGTCACGGCGGCCAGCTCGACGTCCCACCGGGCGGCCGTCTCGTACAGCCACTCCGCCGGCATGGGCACCCCCGCGAGCCGTCCGAGGACCGGGCGCAGGGCACGGGCCGCCTGCCGCTCAGGGGGAAGGAAGCGGCGCAGATAGCGGCGCAGTTCCTCGGGCAGGGCCAGCAGGGCGAGCGCCTGCGGGGCGGGCGGCAGGTCGACGACCAGCAACCCGAACCGCTCCGACAGGGCCGCGTCGCGCAACGCCCGCAGCAGGGCCAGCTCCTCGGCGCCGGGCAGCGGGGTGACCTCCTCGGTGTCGAGGCGGGAGGCCCCGAGGAGGTCCAGGACGTTGCGTGCGCGGTCCTGGAAGGTGGCCAGGTCCGCCCGGAAGTCGGCCGCCGCGTCGGGGCGCCAGGCGGTGAGGCGCGGGGCTGCCGGCACAGGCTCCGCACCCGTCGGTACGCCCAGTACCGCGCCCAGGGTGTCCGTGCGGTCGGCGCTGAGGACGAGGGTGTCCACGCCTTCACGGGCGGCGGTCAGTGCGGTGGCCGCGGAGATCGTCGTACGGCCGGATCCGCCCGGGCCCGTGATCAGGAGGGTGCGCATGGGGGTGAACCGTAACGGTAGGCGGGGGGCTTGGTCTGCCGCGGGTTTCACTTGGACGACCGCGGGGGCTTGCGGTGGGCCCACGGCCTTGGTCGTGGTGCTTTGCCGACGTTACCTGTCAGGTGACTCGACTGACTCCACCCGCTTCTTGAGCCCCGCCAGCGCCCGGTCGATGATGACCTTCTCCGCCTTCCGCTTGATCATGCCCAGCATGGGGATCTTGACGTCCACCGTGAGGAGATAGGTCACCTTGGTCGTCTTCGGGCCGGTCGGCTTGAGGAGGTAGGAACCGTCCAGGGAGCGCAGCATCTGGGACTTCACCAGGGTCCAGGAGACCTCGTAGTCGCTGCTCCAGGTGTACGCCAGGGTCTGGTCGTCCTTGATGGCGCCCGCGTCCATGACGAGGCGCACCTGCTCGGCGCGGCCCTGGTCGTCGACCTCGAGGACCTCGGCCTCCTTCACCTCGCCGGTCCAGTCGGGGTAGCGGGCGAAGTCGGCGATCACCCCCATGACGTCGGCCGGTGTCGCCTCGATCGTGATGCTCGAGCTGGTGTGTTCCGCCATCGCCGTGGCTCCTCCAGATGCGCGCCGGTGGTGCGGCCGTACTCGGCCGGTGGTGCGGGTGTCGTGCGCACGTGTGCGCAGCGTGAAGGCTACCGCGCGGCCGGGCGCCGGACTCCACCCCCACCTGCGCGATCGGCTGGAACGCTCACCATTCGAGTACCCAGGGCCGGCCGGTCCCGGCGAAGTGCCCCACGTTCACGCACTCGGTGGCGCCGATCCGCATCCGCCGGACCAGCGGCTGGTGGACGTGGCCGAAGAGGGCGTAGCGGGGGCGGGTGCGGTGGATGGCGTCGAGCAGGGCGCGGCTGCCCCGTTCGAAGCGGCGGGCGACGGTGTCGTAGACGAGTTCGGGGACCTCGGGCGGGATGTGGGTGCACAGGACGTCGACCTCGCCGACCGCTTCGATCTTCGCGGCGTACTCCTCGTCGGTGATCTCGTAAGGGGTGCGCATGGGGGTGCGCAGGCCGCCGCCGACGAAGCCGAAGACGAGGCCGCCGATCTCGACGCGCTCCCCGTCGAGCACGGTGGTGCCCTCGCGGGCGTACTCCTTCCACAGGGGCGGCATGTCGACATTGCCGTAGGTGGCGTAGGTCGGGGTGGGGAACGCGGCGAAGAGCTCCGCGTACTGCTTGCGCACCGCCTGTTCGATGACCGTCGCGCGGTCGCCGTCGAGACCCGCCCACAGCCGGGCGCCGAACTCGCGGGCCTCGGTGAAGCGGCGGGCGGTGCGCAGTTCGACGATGCGGTCGGCGTTCTCCACGCCGAACAGGTCGGGGAAGATCCCGCGCGAGTGGTCGGCGTAGTCGAGGAAGAGGATCAGGTCGCCGAGGCAGACCAGGGCGTCGGCGCCCTCGCCCGCTCGGGCCAGGTCGCGCGCGTTGCCGTGTACGTCGCTGACCACATGGACGCGTGTCCTGCCGCGGCCGGCCGATGTGGGTGCCATGCCCATGCAGCCTAGTGAACAGTGGCGGAGCCCGGTGAGCGGTGGCGGCGGACCCGCCGTTACTGGCTAGGCGTTCAGCGGGTCGACTACTGTGCGCACAGGAACATCAGTCCGTGTGACACAGCGAACATCTCGCCGGGCCCCCTGTCGGAGAACCGTACTGACGGGTAACGTCCGGGCCGTCCAGCGTTTCTGGATTTCAACCACGTCGTGGCGCCGGCGCCCTATGAGGAGCAGCAGTCTTGCGCGAGTTCAGCCTTCCGGCTCTCTACGAGGTCCCTGCGGACGGCAATCTGACCGACATCGTCCGCAGAAACGCCGCGCAGCATCCCGACGTCGCCGTCATCGCGCGCAAGGTCGGCGGCGTCTGGCAGGACGTGACGGCGAGGGACTTCCTCGCCGAGGTGCACGCCGCCGCCAAGGGGCTCATCGCCTCCGGCGTCCAGCCGGGCGACCGGGTGGGCCTGATGTCGCGGACCCGTTACGAGTGGACGCTGCTGGACTTCGCGATCTGGAACGCGGGCGCCGTCACCGTGCCGGTGTACGAGACCAGCTCGGCGGAGCAGGTGCAGTGGATCCTCGGCGACTCCGGCGCGACCGCCTGCATCGTGGAGCTGGACAACCACGCCGCCGCCGTGGAGTCGGCGCGCGAGACGCTGCCCGAGCTGAAGAACGTCTGGCAGATCGAGGCCGGCGCGATCGAGGAGCTGGGCCGGGCCGGGCGGGACATCAGTGACGCCGTGGTCGAGGAGCGCGGTTCGCTGGCGAAGGCCGACGATCCGGCGACCATCGTGTACACCAGCGGGACCACCGGGCGGCCGAAGGGGTGTGTGCTCACCCATCGTTCCTTCTTCGCCGAGTGCGGGAACGTGGTGGAGCGGCTGCGGCCGCTGTTCCGCACCGGTGAGTGCTCCGTGCTGCTCTTCCTGCCGCTGGCGCACGTCTTCGGACGGCTGGTGCAGGTCGCGCCGATGATGGCGCCGATCAAGCTGGGCTGTGTGCCGGACATCAGGAACCTCACCGACGAGCTGACCGCGTTCCGTCCGACGCTGATCCTCGGTGTCCCCCGGGTCTTCGAGAAGGTCTACAACGCGGCCCGTGCCAAGGCGCAGGCGGACGGCAAGGGCAGGATCTTCGACAAGGCCGCGGACACGGCGATCGCGTACAGCAAGGCGCTGGACGCTCCGGGGGGTCCCTCCTTCGGGCTCAGGGTCAAGCACAAGGTCTTCGACAAACTGGTCTACAGCAAGCTGCGCGCGGTGCTCGGCGGTCGCGGCGAGTACGCCATCTCCGGCGGCGCCCCGCTCGGCGAGCGCCTGGGACACTTCTTCCGCGGCATCGGCTTCACGGTGCTGGAGGGCTACGGCCTGACCGAGTCCTGCGCGGCCACCACCTTCAACCCCTGGGACCGGCAGAAGATCGGTACGGTCGGGCAGCCGCTGCCGGGGTCCGTGGTCCGTATCGCGGACGACGGGGAGGTGCTGCTGCACGGCGAGCACCTGTTCAAGGAGTACTGGAACAACCCGGCCGCGACGCGGGAGGCGCTGAGCGACGGCTGGTTCCACACCGGTGACCTCGGCACCCTCGACGAGGACGGATATCTGCGGATCACCGGGCGGAAGAAGGAGATCATCGTCACGGCGGGCGGCAAGAACGTCGCCCCGGCCGTGATCGAGGACCGTATCCGGGCGCACGCGCTGGTCGCGGAGTGCATGGTGGTGGGCGACGGGCGACCGTTCGTGGGCGCTCTGATCACCCTGGACGAGGAGTTCCTGGGCCGCTGGTGCGCCGAGCACGGCAAGCCGGCGGACTCCACCGCGGCGTCGCTGCGCGAGGACCCGGATCTGCTGGCGGCGATCCAGACGGCCGTCGACGACGGCAACGCCGCGGTGTCGAAGGCGGAGTCGGTGCGGAAGTTCCGCGTTCTGTCCGCCCAGTTCACGGAGGAGTCGGGGCACCTCACCCCGTCGCTGAAGCTCAAGCGGAACGTGGTCGCGAAGGACTACGCGGACGAGATCGAGGCCCTCTACACCAAGTAGGGCCTCATGGCCTTCCACGCCGGGCGCAGCCTCACAGAAGCTCCTTGAGCCGGTCCGCCAGCAGGTCCCAGCGCCACTTCTCCTCGACCCAGCGCCTGCCCCGCTCCCCCATGCGGCGGCGCAGCCCGGCGTCGCCGAGGAGGGCCACGATGCGGTCGGCGGCCTCCTCGGGGGCGCCGCCGCGCACGACCCAGCCGGTCTCGCCGTCGAGCACCGCGTCGGGCGCACCGCCGGAGTCCCCGGCGACGACGGGCAGGCCGGTCGCGGACGCCTCCAGGTAGACGATGCCCAGGCCCTCGACGTCGAGTCCGCCGCGCCGGGTGCGGCAGGGCATGGCGAAGACGTCACCGGCGCCGTAGTGCGCGGGCAGTTCGGCCCAGGGCACCGGGCCCGTGAAGCGCACGGAAGCGGCCACCCCGGTCTCCTCCGCGAGCCTGCGCAGGTCCTTCTCGTACGGCCCGCCGCCGACGACCAGCAGCACGGTGTCGGGCTCGGCGGCCAGGATCCGGGGCATGGCCCGGATGAGGGTGTCCTGGCCCTTGCGCCGCACCAGCCGTGAGACACAGACGACCACCGGCCGGTCGGTGAGCCCGAGCCGGGCGCGCACCTCGTCGCCGCCGGAGCCCGGGTGGAAGGTCTTCTCGTCGACCCCCGGCGGCAGTTGCGCCATCCGCGCGGCGGCCTCGGGCGTCAGCGCGCCGGCGATCCGGGAGCGGGTGTACTCGCCGAGGTAGGTGATCGTGTCCGTGGATTCCCCGATGCGGCGCAGCAGCCCGCGGGCGGCGGGCAGTTGGGCCCATCCGGCCTCGTGGCCGTGGGTGGTGGCCACCAGCCGCCGGGCGCCAGCCCTCCTGAGGGCCGGTGCCATCAGTCCGAGCGGGGCCGCCGCCCCGAACCACACCGAGGTGCACCCGTGCTCCCGCAGCAGCCCGACCGCGCGCCGGGTCGCCCGCGGGGTGGGCAGCAGCATCGTCGTACGGTCGCGTACGACGGTGAAGGGCTGCTCCGCGTCGAACGCGGCCGTCGCCTCGACGCCCTCACGGCTCCGCTTCCAGGTGGAGGCGTGGACGACCAGCCGCTCCGGGTCCAGCCGCAGCGCCATGTTGTGCAGGAACGCCTGGATCCCGCCGGGCCGGGGCGGGAAGTCGTTGGTCACGATGAGGGTCTTGTGCATCGCCGCCGACCCTACCCAACCCGGGTGGGACGGCCGGATACGGCCGTGCTTCTTGACCCGCGCACAGCCGGCCGGGAGATCATGCCCGGGACGGAGAGCGGACGGACGGGGCCTGAGGTGGACGGAGCGGGCGTGCGGCGGAGCCTGGCGGGGATGCTGGCGGCCTGGGGGGTCAGCCGGGCGGTGCTGCTGCTTTTCTTCTTCAAGGTGTTCGTCTTTCCGGGACCGGACGTCACCACTGACGTGTCGGTGATCTACCAGGGGTGGTACGAGGTGCTGCGGGGCGGCACCTTCCCGCTGGACGACGTCACCTGGCAGTACCCGCCCGGCGCCGCGCTGGCGATCCTCTCCCCCGCCCTCCTGCCGTTCCTGGACTACACCGCCGCCTTCGGTGTCCTTGCCCTGCTGGCCGACCTGGCGGTGCTGTGTCTGCTGCTGTACGGCGGCCGGCGCCCCGGCCGTCCGATGCGCGGCGCCTGGGTGTGGACGGTGGGCGCGGCCCTGCTCGGCCCGACGCTGTACGCGCGCTACGACGTGATGGTGACCGCGGTGGCCGTGGCCGCGCTGTTCGCGGGGGCCCGGCGCCCGCGGGCGATGGGGGCGCTGGCCGGCTTCGGGGCGTTGCTGAAGGTGTGGCCGGCGCTGCTGCTGGCCGGCGCGGTCCGGCGCCGGTCGTGGGTGGCCGCGGCGGTGACCGCGACCGCCCTCGGCTCGCTGTCCCTCCTCACCCTGCCCGGGGCGCTGTCCTTCCTGACCGCCCAGCGCGACCGGGGGACGGAGGTGGAGTCGCTGGGCGGGCTCGTATTCCAGGTGGCCCGGCACTTCGGCTGGGACGGCCGGGTGCTGCTGCACTACGGCTCGGTGGAGTTCGTCGGGCCGTACGTCGACGTGGTGAGCAACGCCTCCCTGGCGCTGACCGGAGCCGCGTTCTGCTGGCTGCTGCTGTGGCGGCTGCGCGCGCGCCACTTCGGCCCGGCCGCCCTGGCGGACTCCGCGTTCACGGCCGTCCTGCTCTTCACGGCCACCAGCCGGGTGATCAGTCCGCAGTATGTGGTGTGGCTGGTCGCCCTGGCCGCCGTCTGCCTGTGCTTCCACGGCAGCGGCATGGGCCGGCCGGCCGGGCTGGTGCTGGTGGCGGCCCTGGTGACGGTCCTGGAGTTCCCGGTCTTCTTCGGGGCCGTCGTGTCCGGCGACCCCCTGGGTGTCGGCCTGCTGTTCCTCCGCAACGGCCTGCTGGTCGCCGCCTGCGTGACCGCGTGCCGCGCGCTGTGGCGCTCGACGGTGTCCGGCCCGGCCGGCCCGGTCACCCCAGTTGATTCCTCAGATACTCGCGCCACCGTTCGGTGAACTGCTCCAGGGTGGTGCCGAGGATGTCGCGCAGGGCCTCCTCGACGGCGCCCTCGCGCCGGGGGTGGGCGCCGACGGCCCGGTAGAAGGCGTCGAGGCCGTGTGCGCCCCAGTGGGCGGCGATCATGCGGCAGGCCATCCAGCCGCTCTCGTAGGCCTGGGCGAGCCGGGCGGGGTCGCCGGTGAAGCCGAAGTCCTGGTCGGTGGGCAGGGCGGCCGGAACGTTTCCGTCGGAGACGGCGTGCTGGAGTTCCGGGGCGGCCTGGGCCGGGGTGCGGCCGGTGCGGCGGTAGCCGACCCAGTCGGCGTAGCCCTCGGAGAGCCACAGCGGGGTGGCCGAGTTGGTGTGGGCGCGGGTGGCGACGTGGGTCGTCTCGTGGGTGAGCACGACCTGTCCGCCGAGCGGGCCGAGCGTGCCGTAGGCGTCGGGGTTGACGATGACGCGGTCCGCGGGCGCGCTGCCGGTGCCTCCGGTCTCGCCCGTGGTGACGGCTGCGATGCCGCGGTAGTGGGAGGCGGGTGAGCCGAGCAGTCCGGCCATGCCCTGCAGGGACCCCGGGACGAGCAGCATGACGCGCCGGCTCCAGTCGGTGCCCCACGCCTCCGACACGGCGGGCACCGCGCGGTCGGCCAGGTCGGCGTAGCGGCGCAGGGTCGCGGTGGACTGGCCGACGCCGAGGACGAGGCTGCGCCGCCCGTGGACCACCGACACCGGGCCCTGGTCCCACAGTTGCTGGGCGGACTTCCGCCCGGGGCGGTCGGAGTCGACGTACCACTTCCCGTCGGCGCCGGTGGACAGGGTGAGCGTGCGGCCCGCGGTGACCGGTGCCTTGTCGTACCCGGTCACCCGGTAGCGCAGTTCGGCCTGTGCGGTGGCGGTGGCGCCGCTGCGGTGCAGACCGGTCAGGCGGTAGGACCAGGCCGTCAGCGGTACGGACTTCAGGTTCGCGTACGGGGCACGGGTGCCGGTGGCGGCGTGGGCCGCCGGGTCGTGGTGGAGGACGGCCGCCGCCCGCCGGTCGAGTACCCGCTGTACCTCGGCCCTGGCGGTGTCGGCCGCGGACGGCCCGCCGCAGGCCGTCAGGGAGGCGAGCAGCAGGCTCACCGCGAGGACCGAGAGCCTGTCGTCGAACTCCCTTCGTCCGCCCGGAGGTCGGGCCCGGCGGCGTCGTGGGGGTCCCCCCTGCTCGGAAGAGCTTGGGGAAGTGCGTGCCGGACGCCGCCGGGCAGGCGGGAGTTCGACGACAGGCTCTGAAGACCTCGACGCCCGTCCACGACCAGCCATTTCCTGATCGTACGGCGGCATCGGGGCGGCCGTCAGACCCGGGTGACCGACGAGATGGGCATCATGTTCACCGGGTCGTGGCGGACCGGGGCGCCCGGGTGGGGGGCGTGGATCACCCGGCCGCCTCCCGCGTACATCGCGACATGTCCGGCGTCGGAGCGGTAGACGACGAGGTCGCCGGGCCGGGCCTGGGACAGCGGGATGCGCCGGCCGGCGTCGCGCTGCTCCTGCGAGGTGCGCGGCAGGTGCACCCCGGCCCGCGCGTACGCCCACTGCATCAGGCCCGAACAGTCGAAGCCGGAGGGCCCGTTGGCGCCCCAGACGTAGGGGCGGCCGAGCGCGGAGCGGGCGGCGGCGACGGCGGCGGCCGCGCGGGCGGAGGCGGCCG
>NZ_QFDQ01000210.1 GCF_003270085.1 Streptomyces triticisoli
CGCCGGGCCGTCCCCCGCCCCCCGCGCGAGTGCGCCCACCGGCGGCGCCGGCCCGCTGCGCGCCCTGTGGGCGCGTGCCGACGGGCGCACCCTGTCACTGCTCGGCGTGCTCGCCGTCCTCGTCCTGATCGGCGGCGTCACCAAGCCCGACGAGTTCCTGGACATCCGCAACCTGCAACTGGTGCTCACCCTGTCGTCGATCATCGGTGTCGTCACCGTCGGGATGACCTTCGTCATCATGAGCGGCGGCATCGACCTGTCCGTCGGCGCGATCGTCGCCCTCTCCTCCGTGTGGGCCACCACCGTCGCCACCCAGGAGTACGGCTTCGCGGGCGTCCTGTTCACCGCGGTGCTCGTCGGCCTCGGCTGCGGGCTCATCAACGGCGTCCTCATCGCGTACGGCGGCATGGTCCCGTTCATCGCGACGCTCGCCATGCTCGCCTCCGCGCGCGGCCTCGCCCTGCTGATCACCGACGGCAAGACGCAGATCGTCACCATCGACGGCATCCTGCGGCTCGGCGAACGCGACGCGTACGTCCTCGGAGTGCCGCCGCTGGTCCTCGTCTTCGCCGCCGTCACAGTCATCGGCTGGCTCGTGCTGAACCGCACCACGTTCGGGCGGCGCACCGTCGCCGTCGGCGGCAACGCGGAAGCGGCCCGCCTCGCCGGCATCGACGTCCGCCGCCAGCGCCTCTACCTCTACCTGCTGTCCGGGCTGTGCTGCGGCATCGCCGCCTTCCTGCTGATCGTCCTGGCCGGCTCCGGCCAGAACACCAACGGCAACCTGTACGAACTCGACGCGATCGCCGCCGCGATCATCGGCGGGACCCTGCTGAGCGGTGGCCGGGGCACCATCGTCGGTTCCGTCCTCGGGGTCCTGATCTTCACCACGATCACCAACATCTTCGCCCTGAACAACCTGCAGAGCGACGTCCAGCAGATAGCCAAGGGCGCCATCATCGTCGCCGCCGTCCTCGTCCAGCGGCGCACCGCCTCCACCACCTAGCCGCACCCAGCCGAACCCAGCGGGCCCAGCCGAGCCGCCCGCTCCGTACGCCCCTCAACGGAAAGGCCATCGCCATGCCTCAGATACCGAGCCGCAGAGGTCTGCTCTTCGGTGGCGCCGCCGTCGGCGCCACCGCCCTCCTCGCCTCCTGCACCAGCAACGAGCCCAAGAACTCCAAGCCCGCGGTGAGCGACCGTCCCGCCGCCGACGACAAGCCCGGCAAGCCGGTCACCATCGGCTTCGCCGGACCCCAGGCCGACCACGGCTGGCTCAACGCGATCAACGAGAACGCCAAGAACCGCGCCGAGAAGTACTCCGACGTCACCCTGGAGATCACCGAGGGCTCCAACGACACCGCCGCGCAGATCGGGCAGATCGAGACCCTCATCAACAAGAAGGTCGACGTCCTGGTGATCCTGCCCGCCGACGGCAAGGCCCTCACCCAGGTCGGCCTGAAGGCGATGCGCGCGGGCATCCCCGTCGTAAACCTCGACCGGATCTTCAACTCCCCGCAGGCGTACCGCTGCTGGATCGGCGGCGACAACTACGGCATGGGCTTCAACGCCGGGCAGTACATCGGCGAGAAGCTCAAGGGCAAGCAGAACGCCAAGGTCGTCGAACTCGCCGGCCTCGACAACCTGGAGCTGACCAGGCAGCGCACCCAGGGCTTCGACGACGCGCTGAAGAACTACCCCAACATCACCAAGGTGGCCCGTCAGGCGGCCGAGTTCACCGTCGAGTCCGGCCAGGCAAAGATGGCGCAGCTCCTCCAGGCGCAGAAGCGCATCGACGCGCTGTGGAACCACGACGACGACCAGGGCGTCGGCGCGCTGCGCGCCATCGGGCAGGCCGGGCGTGACGAGTTCCTGATGGTCGGCGGTGCGGGCGCGCTCTCCGCGTTCGAGCAGATCAAGCAGGACAAGGGCGTCCTGAAGGCCACCGTGCTGTACCCGCCGACGATGGCCGCGTCCGCGATCGACCTGGCGCGGGCCCTGGGCCAGGGCAAGGGCGTCTCCGGCATGGCGGAGTTCGAGATCCCGGCGTCCATCACGCTGTTCTCGGCGGTGGTCGACAAGACCAACGTCGACCAGTACATGCCCACCGGCTTCCGCTGACCGTGCCACCCCGCACCCCCCACGGCGCCAGCACCACGGGGCCATCACCACGAAGACGAGAGGACATCCGTATGGGACAGCCGCAGCAGCCGGATGGAGCAGAAGGAGGAAAGCCGCCGCTCGGCATCGGCATGGTCGGATACGCCTTCATGGGCGCCGCCCACTCCCAGGGCTGGCGCACCGCGGGCCGGGTCTTCGACCTGCCGCTGCGGCCGGTCCTGGCCGCGGTCTGCGGCCGTGACGGGGCGGCCGTCCGCGCGGCCGCCGACCGGCACGGCTGGGCCGCCGCCGAAACCGACTGGCGGGCACTGATCGCCCGGGACGACGTCGACCTCGTCGACATCTGCACCCCCGGCGACAGCCACGCCGAGATCGCGCTGGCCGCGCTCGCCGCGGGCAAGCACGTCCTGTGCGAGAAGCCGCTCGCCAACAGCGTCGCCGAGGCGGAGGAGATGGCACGGGCCGCCGAAGCGGCCCAGCAGCGGGGCCAGTTGGCGATGGTCGGCTTCAACTACCGCCGGGTGCCGGCCACCGCGCTGGCCCGGCGGATGGTCGCCGAGGGCCGGGTCGGCACCCTGCGGCACGTGCGGGTGACGTACCTCCAGGACTGGCTGGTGGACCCCCGGTTCCCGCTGACCTGGCGGCTGCGCAAGGAGTCCGCCGGCTCGGGCTCCCTGGGCGACCTCGGCGCGCACATCGTCGACCTCGCGCAGTTCCTGGCGGGGGAGCCGCTGGCCGGGGTGTCCGCGCTCACCGAGACCTTCGTACGGGAGCGGCCGCTGCCCGCCTCAGCCACCAGCGGGCTGTCCGGCGCCCCGACGGCCGGCACCGGACAGGTCACCGTCGACGACGCCGCCCTGTTCACCGGCCGCTTCACCTCCGGCGCCCTCGCCTCCTTCGAGGCCACCCGCTACGCCACCGGTCGCAAGAACGCCCTGCGCATCGAACTCAACGGCGAGCGCGGCTCGCTGGCCTTCGACCTGGAGCGGCTGAACGAGCTGTACTACCACGACGGCACCGAACCCGGCACCCACGCCGGCTTCCGCCGCATCCTGGTCACCGAACCCGACCACCCCTACCTGGACGCCTGGTGGCCGCCGGGCCACGGCCTCGGCTACGAGCACACCTTCGTCCACCAGGCCCGCGACCTGGTCCACGCGGTCGCCGAGGGCAGCAGGCCCGAACCCTCCTTCGCCGACGGGCTGCAGGTGCAGCGCGTGCTCGCGGCGGTGGAGGAGAGCGCCGAGAAGAACTCCGTCTACACACCCGTCGCCGTCTGAGGAGGCCATCGCCATGCCGCGCAGATTCACGCTGTTCACCGGCCAGTGGGCCGACCTGCCGCTGGAGGAGGTCTGCCGCCTGGCCCGCGACTTCGGCTACGACGGACTCGAACTCGCCTGCTGGGGAGACCACTTCGAAGTCGACAAGGCGCTCGCCGACCCGTCGTACATCCCCTCCCGGCACCAACTGCTCGACAAGTACGGCCTGAAGTGCTGGGCGGTCTCCAACCACCTGGTCGGGCAGGCGGTGTGCGACGCCATCATCGACGAACGCCACCGGGCGATCCTGCCCGCCCGGATCTGGGGCGACGGCGAGGCCGAGGGCGTACGGCAGCGGGCCGCCGCCGAAATGGCCGACACCGCGCGCGCCGCGGCCGCGTTCGGCGTCGACACCGTCATCGGCTTCACCGGATCCGCCATCTGGCACCTCGTCGCCATGTTCCCGCCCGTCCCGCCGGGCATGATCGAACGCGGCTACGAGGACTTCGCCGAGCGCTGGAACCCGATCCTCGACGTGTTCGACGCCGAGGGCGTCCGCTTCGCGCACGAGGTCCACCCCAGCGAGATCGCCTACGACTACTGGACGACCCACCGCGCCCTGGAGGCCATCGGCCACCGTCCCGCTTTCGGCCTCAACTTCGACCCCTCGCACTTCGTGTGGCAGGACCTCGACCCGGTCGGCTTCCTGTGGGACTTCCGCGACCGGATCTACCACGTCGACTGCAAGGAGGCCCGCAAACGGCTCGACGGCCGCAACGGCCGCCTCGGCTCCCACCTGCCCTGGGGCGACCCCCGGCGCGGCTGGGACTTCGTCTCCGCCGGGCACGGCGACGTCCCCTGGGAGGACGTCTTCCGCATGCTGCGCTCCATCGGCTACGAGGGCCCGATCTCCGTCGAGTGGGAGGACGCCGGCATGGACCGGCTGCAGGGCGCTCCCGAAGCGCTGCGGCGGCTCAAGGAGTTCGACTTCGACCCGCCGAGCGCCTCGTTCGACGCGGCCTTCGGCAGCGACTAGCTCCGCGGGGAGCGGGGCGCCGTTCGGCGTGTCGTCCGCGGGCGGGCCGCGGCTGAGCGGGTGGTTCCCCGCGCCCCTTCGGGGGCGCGGGGCGCCACCCGCCGCTCCGGCCTGCCCGGAAACCGCTTTGTCCTGGGACTGGAAAAAGTTCAACTTCCCTGTTGTGCAAGGGCTATCCGACTCCGACAAAGACAGCTACGGTCCCGGAGTTGTACAGGTCACGCACATCTCCGGGGTGACGGCGCACCCCGGCGCACCGCATCCTCCCCGTACGACCCACCCTCCCGGAGGGAATTTCGTGCACAGGAAACGTCGTAGATTCCGCGAGGCACTCGCACTCCTCACCGGCTCACTCCTCGCAGGCACCTCGCTCGCACTCGCCGCGCCGCCGGCGAGCGCCGCCGACCCCGACGCCACCAGGCCGGCCGCGGCCGCCGCCGAGGACTTCCAGCAGATCACCCTCGCCAAGGGTGCCGCCGAGGTCGGCGAACCGATGTCGCTGGCCGTCCTCCCGGACCGCAGCGTCCTGCACACCTCCCGCGACGGCACCCTGCGCCTGACCGACGCGCAGGGCAACACCTCCGTCGCGGGCAAGCTGGCCGTCTACAGCCACGACGAGGAAGGCCTCCAGGGGATCGGCATCGACCCCGACTTCGCCGAGAACCGGTTCGTCTACCTCTACTACGCGCCGCCGCTGAACACCCCGCCCGGCGACGCCCCCGAGAACGGCACCGCCGCCGACTTCGCCCCCTTCGACGGCGTCAACCGGCTCTCCCGCTTCGTCCTGAAGCAGGACGGCACCCTCGACCTGGCGAGCGAGAAGAACGTCCTCGAGGTCGCCGCGTCCCGCGGCATCTGCTGCCACGTCGGCGGCGACATCGACTTCGACAAGGACGGCAACCTCTACCTGTCGACCGGCGACGACACCAACCCCTTCGCCTCCGACGGCTACACCCCCATCGACGAGCGGTCGAACCGCAACCCGGCGTTCGACGCCCAGCGCACCTCGGGCAACACCAATGACCTGCGGGGCAAGCTCCTGCGGATCAAGGTCAAACCGGACGGCTCCTACGACATCCCCGAGGGCAACCTCTTCGCCCCGGGCACCCCGAAGACCCGTCCCGAGATCTACGCGATGGGCTTCCGCAACCCGTTCCGGTTCAGCATCGACAAGCCCACCGGACACATCTACATCGGCGAGTACGGCCCGGACGCCGGCCGTGCCAACCCCGACCGCGGCCCCTCCGGCATGGTCGAGTTCGACCGCGTGACCAAGCCCGGCAACTACGGCTGGCCCTACTGCGTCGGCAAGAACGAGCCGTACATCGACTACGACTTCGCCACCAGGCAGTCCGGTGAGGCCTTCGACTGCTCCGCGCCGAAGAACACCTCGCCGAACAACACCGGCCTGGTCGACCTCCCGCCGGCCGAGCCGGCCTGGATCGACTACGACGGCGGTTCGATCCCCGAGTTCGGCACCGGCTCCGAGTCCCCGATGGGCGGCCCGGTCTACCGCTACGACCCCGACCTGAACTCCGCCGCCAAGTTCCCCGAGTCCTACGACGGGGACTTCTTCGCCGGTGAGTACGGCCGCCGCTGGATCAAGCGGATCGTGCACGACGACGACGGCACCGTCCGGTCCATCAACCCGTTCCCCTGGTCCGGGACCCAGGTGATGGACATGGCCTTCGGCCCGGAAGGCGCCCTCTACGTCCTGGACTACGGCACGTCCTGGTTCGGCGGCGACGCGAACTCCGGGCTCTACCGCATCGAGAACGTCACCAACGGCCACGCGCCGACCGTGACCGCCACCTCGGACAGGACCTCCGGCAAGGCGCCCCTGAAGGTGTCCTTCTCCGCGGAGGGCAGCGACGCCGACGGCGACACCCTCACCTACCGCTGGGACTTCGGTGACGGCACCACCGGCACCGGCGAGTCGCCCCGGCACACCTACCGCGCCAACGGCACGTACACCGCCACCGTGACCGTGACGGACCCGACCGGCTACACCGCCACCGCCAACGTCCACGTGGTCGTCGGCAACACCGCGCCCACCGTCACCTTCCAGACCCCGGCCGACGGCGCCCTGTTCGAGTTCGGTGACACCATCCCGTTCAAGGTGAAGGTCACCGACCCCGAGGACAAGAAGATCGACTGCTCCAAGGTCACCGTCCGCTACATCCTCGGCCACGACAGCCACGGCCACCCGATCACCTCGGCCAACGGCTGCGAGGGCACCATCACCGCGCCGGCCGACGGCGAGCACGACCCCAACGCCAACATCTTCGGCGTCCTCGACGCCGAGTACACCGACAACGGCGGCGGCGGCCAGGACGCGTTGACCACCCACGCCCAGATCGTGCTCCAGCCCCGCCACCGGCAGGCCGAGCACTTCGGCAGCCAGAGCGGCATCCGCACCTACGACAAGACCCAGGCGCACGGCGGCAAGACCGTCGGCGACATCGACAACGGCGACTGGATCTCCTTCAAGCCCTACAACCTCGAGGGTGCTCGGACGCTCACCGCCCGGGTCTCCTCCGGCGGCGCCGGCGGCTACCTGGAGGTCCGCACCGGAGGGCCGAACGGCACCCTGCACGGCTCCGGGACCGTCCCGGTGACCGGCAGCTGGGAGACCTTCCAGAACATCGACATCCCGCTCAGCAAGCTCCCGAAGAAGACCACCGAGCTGTACCTGGTCTTCAAGGGCGGCGACGGAGCGCTCTACGACCTCGACGACTTCGTGATCTCGGACAAGAAGCCCGTGAAGAACGCCAAGCGCGTCCTGGTCTTCTCCAAGACGGCCGGCTTCCGGCACGACTCCATCCCCACCGGAGTCCAGACCCTGAAGGACCTCGGCGGGCAGAGCGGCATCACCGTCGACGCCACCGAGGAGTCCCAGCAGTTCACCACCGCCAACCTCGCCCGCTACGACGCCGTCGTCTTCCTCTCCACCACCGGCACCGTCCTGAACGCCGACCAGAAGCAGGCGTTCGAGAAGTACATCGCCGGCGGCGGCGGTTACATGGGGGTCCACGCGGCCGCCGACACCGAGTACGACTGGTCGTTCTACGGCGGCCTGGTCGGCGCCTACTTCAACTCGCACCCGCAGATCCAGCAGGCCACCGTCCGGGTCCCCGAGCACGACCACCCGGCCACCAAGGACCTCGACGACGCGTGGGAGCGCACCGACGAGTGGTACGACTACCGCTCCAACCCGCGTGACGACGTCCGCGTCCTGGCCACCCTGGACGAGACCACCTACCAGGGCGGCAGGATGAAGGGCGACCACCCGATCGCCTGGTGCCACGACTACCAGGGCGGCCGCTCCTTCTACACCGGCATGGGCCACACCAAGGAGTCCTACGCCGAGGACGGCTTCCGCAGCCACCTGCTCGGCGGACTGAAGTACGCCACCGGCCAGGAGAAGGCGGACTGCAAGCCGCGCACCGGCTACCGGGACCTCTTCAACGGCCACACCCTCGACGGCTGGAAGCAGGCCGGACCGGGCGGCTTCACCGTCAAGGACGGCGCACTGCACTCCGAGGGCGGCATGGGCCTGCTCTGGTACCAGGCCAAGGAGTTCACGTCCTACTCCCTGAAGCTGGACTGGAGGATGCAGGGCGACGACAACTCCGGTGTCTTCGTGGGCTTCCCCGCCTCCGACGACCCCTGGTCGGCGGTGAACAAGGGCTACGAGATCCAGATCGACGCCACCGACGCGCCGGACCGGACCACCGGAGCCGTCTACTCCTTCCAGTCGGCGGACATCGAGGCCCGTGACGCCGCGCTGCGCCCGCCGGGGGAGTGGAACAGCTACGAGATCCGCGTCGAGGGCGACCGCATCCAGGTGTTCCTCAACGGAGTCAGGATCAACGACTTCACCAACAAGGACCCGGAGCGGATGAAGAACGGCCACATCGGACTGCAGAACCACGGTCCGTCCGACCACGTGTCGTTCCGCAACATCCAGATCAAGGAACTGCCCGCGAAGGGCGCCTAGAACGGCGGCGGGCGGGAGACGCCGGACTCCCGCCCGCCGTCCCAGCGTCGGCCGGCCGCCACCCAGGCGCCCGCGCCGCACGTCCCCCGGCCGGGGGCGGCC
>NZ_QFDQ01000211.1 GCF_003270085.1 Streptomyces triticisoli
CGCGGCGCGGCGGGCCGTGCGCCGGGCCGCGCCCGACCGTCCGGTCCGGCGCACTCCCCGGACGCCGGCCGAGCGGGGTGCGTCGGCCGAGCGGGACGAGCAGGGCTTCTCCCTGGTGATCCTCGCCCCGCGGGACGACATCGCCGTGCACGCGCCCGACCCGTCCCGGGCCGCTCCCCTCGTCGAGTCCGGGATCCCCCATCTGTACGCCGGGGTGGTGGAGGGCACGGGCGTCGTGGGCCCGCTCGTCCTGCCCGGCGAGACGAGCTGCGCCGGCTGTGTGCACCTGGGCCGCACGGACCGGGATGCGACCTGGCCGCGCCTGGTGGCGCAGTGGCGCTCGGGAAGGCCACGCCATGCACGCCCCTGTGATCTGTCTCTCGCCGCGACGGTGGCCGCCCTGGCGGCCGGGCACGCACTGGCCTTTCTGGACGGGGAGTTGCCGTCCAGCGCGGGCGCCCGCTGGGAGGTGTCCGTACCGGGTCTGAACTGGCGTGCGCGGCCGCTGTGGCCACATCCCGCCTGCCCGTGCGGAGCGGCGGGGAAAGCCGAGGGGGAACAGGCCTCATCGGACGGGGAGGCACGCGAGACAATGGCTGGGCAAGGGCCGTCATCGACGCCCTGCCGTCAGGCAGACGCGGCGCGGCTTGCTGGGACTTGGAGGGCGCATGTCTGATCTTCCCCGGAAGGCGGTCACCCGGACCGCCAAGCTCGCCGCGCTCCCGCTCGGTTTCGCCGGGAGAGCGACCTGGGGACTCGGCAAACGGATCGTCGGCGAGTCCGCGGAACTCGTCGGCCGCGAGCTGCAGCAACGCACGGCCGAGCAACTGTTCAAGGTGCTCGGCGAGCTCAAGGGCGGGGCGATGAAGTTCGGGCAGGCGCTGTCCGTCTTCGAGTCGGCGCTGCCCGAGGAGGTCGCCGGTCCCTACCGGGTCGCGCTGACCAAGCTCCAGGAGGCCGCGCCGCCGATGCCGACCCGCACGGTGCACGCCGTGCTGGAGGAGCGGCTCGGTGCGAACTGGCGCGACCTGTTCGAGGAGTTCGAGGACAAGCCGTCCGCGGCGGCCTCCATCGGGCAGGTGCACCGGGGGGTGTGGCACGACGGCCGCGAGGTGGCGGTCAAGGTCCAGTACCCGGGCGCCGGCGAGGCCCTGCTGTCCGACCTGAGCCAATTGAGCCGGTTCGCCCGGCTGCTGGGGCCACTGGTTCCCGGCGTGGACATCAAGCCGCTGATCACCGAGCTCAAGGACCGGGTCTCCGAGGAGCTGGACTACGGCCTGGAGGCACAGGCCCAGCGTGCGCACGCCGAGGAGTTCGAGGGCGACCCGGACGTCGTGGTCCCCGCGGTCGTCCACCAGCGCGAACAAGTCCTGGTCACCGAGTGGATGGACGGCGTCCCGCTGTCCGAGGTGATTGCGGACGGCACCAAGGAGCAACGTGACCGCGCCGGCCAGCTGCTGGCCCGCTTCCTGTTCTCGGGCCCGGCCCGCACCGGCCTGCTGCACGCCGACCCGCATCCCGGCAACTTCCGTCTCCTGCCCGGCGGACCGGATGGCGAGGACGACTGGCGGCTGGGCGTCCTGGACTTCGGCACCGTCGACCGGCTCCCCGGCGGGCTGCCGACGCCCATCGGCCAGTCCCTGCGCATGGCGCTGGACGGAGAGGCGGAAGCGGTCTACCGGATGCTGTCCACGGAGGGCTTCGTCAAGGAGTCCATCGAACTGAATTCCGACGCCGTCCTCGACTACCTGCTGCCGATCATCGAACCGGCCCAGGTGGAGGAGTTCACCTTCACCCGTAGCTGGATGCGCAGCCAGGCGGCCCGGATCGCCGACCCCCGCTCCCCCGCCTACCAGCTGGGCAAGCAGCTCAACCTGCCGCCGGCGTATCTGCTGATCCACCGCGTCACGCTCAGCACGATCGGAGTGCTGTGTCAGCTGGGAGCGACGGTGCGGCTGAGGGAGGAGCTGGAGCAGTGGCTGCCGGGCTTCGCCGCCGACACCGCCGGCCCGGAGGACGAGCAGGTGGCCGCCGAGGCCTGAGCTCGGGCGGGACCTACCACCAGGCCGAGTCGAGCCGGCCCTCGATCGAGCGGAGGTTCCTCCGGGAGCAGGCCTCGCAGAAGTAGCGCCGGACGCCGCCTTCCACGGAGCAGGTCCACGTGGGCGGCGGGCCGTCGGCCGGGGTGCCGCAGTGCGCGCACACCAGGGCGGGGCGCTCCGCGGTGGAGTCGCCGTGGTCGGGGCCGCCGGGAAGACTCGTCACCCGGCGACGATACCTCCGGGCCGTGGATCGACGTGCGCAACGCACCGCGGGGGCCGGTCCGTCAGGACGGATCGGCCCCCGCGGGGAGAGTTCGTGGCCTCCCGGACGGGGAGGCCACCGCTGGGCGGCGTGTGCAGCGTGGCCGGTTACTGCATCACTGCCATGGCGAGCGCGCGACGGGCTCGCAGCGAGGCGCGCTCGGCCCGGCGCTGCATCCGGCGGGCGGCCGCCAGGCGCTCGGCCTGGCGCTGCTGCTCCGCCTCGCGCAGTCGCTCGTGCATATGCGCACGAGCCAGGGCTTCTTGGATGAGTTGCATCTCTCGGGTCCTGTTCTGACGCGAATCGTTCGCGCCGGTGGTGGTGACGTCTTCGGTCGCGGAGCCTGCGGGCTCGCTGATGGACGGCTTCATCGGGGCCTGCTTCTGGGGGTCGTGCGTGTGGGGGTGGTCGATCGTTCCTGCGGTGTTCATGCCGTGACCGGGTTCTTGCGCGGGCGGCCACGGGGCCGCTTCCTGGCGACGACAACACCCTGGACGAACAGCTCGCCACCCCAGACGCCCCAGGGCTCACGCCGCTCCTTGGCGCCGGCGAGGCAGGCCTCGATCAGCGGGCAGGTGCGGCAGAGGGACTTGGCGTACTCCACGTCCGCCGGCGACTCGGCGAAGAAGACCTCCGGGTCGTAGGAACGACACGGGACGGGCACTCCGAGGTTCTCGATGGCGTCGTCGAGCGCGGTGAGCGCGGTGAGCGAGGTCAAGGCGGGGTCCTCCGTGAGACCGGGCTTGGGGATCGTGCTGGAAGGCGGTACGGACGGGGCGTGCGCTTCGAGTTGCACGGTTCGTCTTCCTCGTCTGGTCGGACCGGCCGGTGGGCCGGGTGTCGGCTGGGTACCGAGTTCTTTTCTTGCCCCGAGGCACCTTCACTCCGCTGTCCCTCTTGGGGGAAAACAGAAGGGCCGCGGATCCCGGATGGGGTTCCGCGGCCCTGAAGGCGCCGACCTGATCGGCGATCAGGCTGGATCACTCCAGGGTTCTGGCCCACGGAAGGCCCACATCAGGTGGTGCTGCGTCTGCTTCCGGTTTCCGGCACCGGCCGCCATAAAGGCATAGGCCTGCGCCTGTGCCGCTACTGCTTCCAGTGCCTTGGTCGGTCGCTCATCGCGCTCACGGACGGGAAGACCCGCGAGAGACACGGAGGACGCCGGACGCACGGCACGAATGCCGGACAGACCGGTGCCCTGGTTCGAGGCGCCGAGCATGCACAGGGAGGCGACCGAGCGATCGGTCATTTTGGCGGTGCTGAAGAAGCTGCTCTTGATGCTGATCACTGGACTCGCCTCCTCTCGGCGTCTGAGGGGACTGGGGTGAGCCAGTCCGCACGGAAACACAAGTACAACACGGAACCAGGGCCTCAGGAAGGCCACCGCTCCCGTGACCAAGAACCTATGGGGCTTGACGGGGCGCGCGCAAACTATTTTCTCGACGAGTTCGCATCAGTTCTCGCCTTCTTCTGCACTGGGCTCTTGACCTGCGCAGATGGCCAGAACATCCGCTCCGTACCGGCGGAGCTTGCGCATCCCGACCCCGGGGATGCGCGCCAGTTCGCGCTCGTCGTCCGGGGCGGACTCGGCGATCGCCATCAGGGTCTTGTCGGTGAAGACGCAGAAGTCGGGCTGCCCGCTGCGCCCGGCCTGTTCCGCTCGCCACTTGCGCAACCGCTCGTACAGGCCCTCGTCCATGTCGGAGGGGCAGTCCTCACAGCGCATCAGCTTCAGCTCGCCGCCGTCGGTGAGCGCGCGTCCGCAGACCCGGCACCGGGCGGGGGTGCGCCGGATGCGCCGCGGGACGGGCTTCCCCGTGGCCCCGGCGGCCATGGGGAAGCCGCGCTCGATGCCCCCGGGGGCGCCGAGCGCGGCGCGGCC
>NZ_QFDQ01000212.1 GCF_003270085.1 Streptomyces triticisoli
GCCGGGCCCCGCACCCCTCGGAGGCGCGGGGCCCGGCTGCGTCCGACCTGCGTTCAGAAGCGCCCGGATCAGCCCGTCTTTGATCATTTCTGTAGCGCGGTTCTCATCCCCGGCGGCCCATTTCGGTAACTCCTTGCTTATGGACGCAGTCGGTCTGTCACCCTGTCCCCATCGACAGAACCGATTCGTCCGCACCGCTCGGGGAGCCGCTGATGGGGGCCATTCCGACGCAGCGGGAGACCGCCTCCCGTGCCTCCGCGGTGCCCGCGCACGCCTCAGGCACGACCGCGCAGCACGGCGCGGGGACGCGCACGGAGGTGTACACGACGCTGCCCGGCAACCCCCTCGCGCCCGGCTCCGCCCGCGCACTGCTGCGCACGGCGCTGACGGAGTGGACGGACCTCGGATGCGTGATCGCCGAGGGACTGGCCGAGGACGCCGTCATCGTGGTCAGCGAGCTGGTCACCAACGCCGTCGTGCACGCGGGCACCGACGTCGAGCTGACCTGCCGGCTGGAGCCCGAGACCGGCGCCTGTGTCATCGAGGTCTGCGACCACCACCCCTCGCGCACCCCCCGCGACCACGGCGGCGAGGCAGCGTACGAGCCCGCCGAGTACGGCCGCGGCCTGCGCCTGGTCGAGGCCCTCTCCGAGGCCTGGGGCATCACCTACCGGACCGGCGCCAAGACGGTGTGGGCACGGCTGCCCGCCGAGGGCAGCACGGTGGACGAGAGCGCCCGGGCCTACGACGCCGAGCGCGGCCTCGCCGTCGCCGAGGCCTTCGCGCCCGGGCCGCAGTACGCCGGACGGGACCGGGAGTGGCTGGGCCGGGGCGCGCTGTCCTTCCTCGCCGAGGCCTCCGACCTGCTCGCCGGGCAGCTCGACGAGGACCTGGTCGCCTCGCTCACCGGACAACTGCTCGTCCCCCGGCTGGCCGACTGGTGCGCGGTGTGGCTGGAGGACGAGTCCACCGCGCGGTGGGGGTCCTCCCACTGGAGCGGGGACCAGAGCGGGGCTGGCTGGAGCGACGGCACCGGCGTGGCCGGGCCACGGCTCGCCCGCGTCTGGCACGGCAGCGAGAGCCACATCGAGGAGCTGCGCCGCGCCCTGGAGAAGGACCCGCCGCGCCCGGGCGACGGCCTGCGCTCCGGGCCCGCTCCCTACCCCTGGCCCGCGGAGGCCCTCGGCCCCCACGCGTCCCACGGCGCGGCGCTCGCGTACCGGCTGATCGCCGGCGGCCGCCCGCTGGGCACGCTGGTCATCGGACGGACCGGGCTGCCCCGCTTCCCCGACGAGGTCACCGGGCTGGTCGAGGACCTCAGCCGCCGGGTCGCGCTCGCCATCGGCGCGGCCCGCCAGTACGCCCGGCAGGCCACCATCAGCGCCGTACTGCAACGCGGACTGCTGCCCGGAGCGGTCGCCGAGATCCCCGGCATGCGCAGCGCCCTCGTCTACGAGCCGTGCGACAAGGGCGGCCCGAGCGGCGACTTCTACGACCTCTTCCCGGCCGGCGACGGCCGCTGGTGCTTCGCCGTCGGCGACGTACAGGGCAAGGGACCCGAGGCCGCCGTCGTCATCGGACTCGCCCGGCCCTGGCTGCGACTGCTGGCCCGCGAGGGGTACGGCGTCGCCGACGTCCTCGACCGCCTCAACCAGCTCCTCCTCGACGACGCCACCGAGGCCGCCGACGCCGCCGCCCGCGTCCTGGCGGCCGCCGGCGGCCGCGCCCCCGGCGACAGCCCCCAGACCCGCTTCCTGTCCCTCCTGTACGGCGAACTCGCCCCCTTCGAGGGCGGCGTCCGCTGCACCCTCGCCTGTGCCGGGCACCCGCTGCCGCTGGTCCTCGGGCACAACGGAGACGTGTGTACGGTCGCCCGGCCGCAGACCCTGCTCGGGGTGATCGAGGACGAGACGTACACCTGCGAGACCTTCGAGCTCGGCCCCGGCGACACCCTGCTGTGCGTCACCGACGGCGTCACCGAGCGGCGTTCCGGCTCCCGCCAGTTCGACGACGGCGACGGGCTCGCCACGGCCCTCGCCGGCTGCGCCGGGCTCGACGCGGAACTGATCGCCGAGCGCATCCAGCGGCTCGTGCACGAGTTCGGGGAACGCCCGCCGGAGGACGACCTCGCCCTGCTGGTGCTGCAGGCGGATTGACTTGCTCCTCGGGCTGGAGCCCGAGGATTCTGGCCCTCCGCTCCGGTGCCGTGCCGCTACGCGGCACGGGTACCGGTGACGACGAAGGAGGCGAAGTACCGGCCCGCCGCGTCCTGGATCACGGCGACCGAGGACGGGACGGTGGGCAGGGACCGCGACCACCTGACCCGCACCTCGCCGATCTTCGGCAGGCTCAGCCGCCCGGTGGAGGTGATCGACCAGCGGGCGTTGGCGGTGAACCGAATCGCCTGCCTCGCATCCTTGCGCGACTTGAACCGCGGCGCGCCCACCTTCGGGCCCCGGCGCTTGCCCTTCAAGGAGGCGAAGAAGTCGCGGTAGGCCGCCTCGACGTCCCGCAGCGCCTGCTGCAGCACCACCGCCGACACCTCGCCCAGCCAGTGCCGCTCCCGGGTCTTCTTCGCCTCGGTGAGCAGCGTCCGCGACAAAACCGCCGCGGTCGGGAACGGCTCCCCGGCCGCCCGGGCCCGCTCCCGCGCGGCGACCGCGTCGTTGTACACCACCCGCGCACACCCGAACGCCCTCGCCAGCGCACTGCGCTGGCCCGGCGTCGGGTCGAGACGGAAGGCGTACCGAAGCTGCATGATCCGGACGCTAGCACCGGTCACCGGCAGTCCGGGGCGGATCGGCCGAATCCGGCCCCGCCGGAACGATCCGGCGACACTCCGCGTCACATCCGCCGGATCCGCTGCACCACCGGCATGAACGCGGTGCACTGCAAATGAATCCCGGTAGCGGCCGGGCAACCGTCCGGGTGCTGGACAATGGAACGCATGCCTTCCGCACTCCCCGACGGCGAGCCCGTACCCGGCGACGGCGCGCTGCCCGCGCACGCGCTCGCCGGGGCGGCCGACCGGCCCCTCGGGTTCTACCTGCACGTCCCCTACTGCGCGACCCGCTGCGGCTACTGCGACTTCAACACCTACACCGCCACCGAGCTGCGCGGCACCGGCGGGGTGCTCGCCTCCCGCGACAACTACGCCGGGATCCTCGTCGACGAGGTCCGCCTCGCCCGCAAGGTCCTGGGTGACGACCCGCGTGAGGTCCGCACGGTCTTCGTCGGCGGCGGTACGCCCACGCTGCTGGCCGCGGACGACCTGGTGCGGATGCTGGGGGCGATCCGTGACGAGTTCGGTCTCGCGGCCGACGCGGAGATCACCACGGAGGCCAACCCCGACTCGGTCGACCCGGCCTACCTGGCCGCACTCCGGGAGGGCGGCTTCAACCGCATCTCCTTCGGGATGCAGAGCACCCGGCAGCACGTGCTGAAGATCCTCGACCGCACACACACACCCGGGCGGCCCGAGGCGTGCGTGGCCGAGGCGCGTGCGGCCGGCTTCGAGCACGTCAACCTCGACCTGATCTACGGCACGCCCGGCGAGTCCGACGACGACTGGCGGGCCTCGCTGGACGCGGCCCTCGGCGCCGGACCCGACCACGTGTCGGCGTACGCGCTGATCGTGGAGGAGGGCACGCAGCTCGCCCGCCGGATCCGGCGCGGGGAGATCCCGATGACGGACGACGACGTGCACGCCGACCGCTACCTGATCGCCGAGGAGACGCTGTCCGCGGCGGGCTTCGAGTGGTACGAGGTCTCCAACTGGGCCACGTCGGAGGCGGGCCGCTGCCTGCACAACGAGCTGTACTGGCGCGGCGCCGACTGGTGGGGCGCGGGCCCCGGGGCGCACAGCCACGTGGGCGGCGTGCGCTGGTGGAACGTCAAGCACCCCGGTGCGTACGCGGCGGCCCTCGCCTCCGGCCGCTCCCCGGGCGCCGGCCGGGAACTCCTCATGGAGGAGGACCGGCGGGTGGAGCGGATCCTGCTGGAACTGCGGTTGCGGGAGGGGGTCCCGCTGGACCTGCTGCGTCCGGAGGGCCTGGCGGCGTCCCGGCGGGCGCTGTCCGAGGGACTGCTGGAGCGGGGGCCGTACGAGACGGGCCGCGCTGTGCTGACGCTGCGCGGGCGGCTGCTGGCGGACGCGGTGGTGCGGGACCTGGTGGACTGATCCGGTCAGGCGGGTTCGGTCACGAAATCAATCAACTGTTCCACCTTCCCCAGCAACTCCGGCTCCAGGTCCTTGTAGGACCGTACGCGCGCCAGGACGCCCTGCCAGGCCGCGCCCGTGTTCTCCGGCCAGCCCAGGGCCCGGCAGACGCCCGTCTTCCAGTCCTGGCCGCGGGGGATGGTGGGCCAGCCCTCGATGCCGAGCGAGGACGGCTTCACGGCCTGCCAGATGTCGATGTACGGGTGGCCGACCACCAGGGCGTGTTCGCTGGTCACCGAGTCGGCGATGCGCCACTCCTTGGTGCCGGGGACCAGGTGGTCGACGAGGACGCCGAGGCGGGCGTCCGGGCCGGGGGCGAACTCCTCGACGATCGCCGGCAGGTCGTCGACGCCCTCCAGGTACTCCACGACCACGCCCTCGACGCGCAGGTCGTCGCCCCACACCTTCTCGACCAGTTCGGCGTCGTGCCGGCCCTCGACGTAGATGCGCCCGGCGCGGGCCACGCGCGCGCGTGCGTGGGGGACGGCCACCGAACCGGAAGCCGTACGGGTGGGCCGCAGCGGGCCGGACGACGGCTTCACCAGCGTGACCGCCCTGCCCTCCAGCAGGAAGCCGCGGGGCTGGAGCGGGAACACCCGGTGCTTGCCGAAGCGGTCCTCCAGCGTCACCGTGCCCGCCTCGCAGCGGACCACCGCCCCGCAGAAGCCGGTGCCCGGCTCCTCCACCACCAGACCGGGCTCGGCCGGAACCTCCGGCGCGGCCTTCGGTTTCTTCCACGGCGGGGTCAGGTCGGGTGAGTACGAACGAAGGCGCGGGCCCGAGGGGCCCTCGTTGGAAGGGCGGTGGCGGGAGACGGGTGGGCGCATTCGAGTGACGATAGGAGAAACCCGCGGCCGATCAGCGCGACACGCCGAAGCGCGCGGTCAGGGCGTCCCGCTGGGCCCGGACGAAGGCCGCGTCCACCACCGCTCCGTGGCCGGGCACGTACAGTGCGTCCTCGCCGCCGAGCGCCAGCAGCCGGTCGAGGGCGGCGGGCCACCGGGACGGTACGGCGTCGGGGCCGGCCTGGGGTTCGCCGGACTCCTCGACCAGGTCGCCGCAGAAGACGACGGCCGGCTCGCCCGGGACGACGACCGCGAGATCGTGGGCGGTGTGGCCGGGGCCCACGTTCGCCAGCAGCACCTCCCGTCCGCCGCCGAGCGGGAGGGCGAGCCGGGCGCGGACCTCGCGGCCGGGCCCTACCAGGGCCTGAGCCGCCTCCTCGGCCGCCCGCGCGTCCAGCCCGTGGCGCACCGCGTCCGCGCGCAGCTCGGCGCGCCCGTCGGTGAACACCGCGCCCGCGCCCTCGGCGGCGAAGACCTCCGCGTCCGTGAACGCCGCCGCCCCCAGGACGTGGTCGAAGTGCGGATGTGTCAGCGCGAGAAGCGTCACATCACCACCGGCGAGCTCCCGCGCCTGTGCGCACAGCCGCGCGCCCTCCGCCAGACTCGATCCCGCGTCGACGAGCAGTGCGCGGTCCGCCCCGACGACCAGCCCGGTCGTGCAGTCCCACCCAGGAAGGCGGACCCGCCCGACCCCGTCCGCCAGCTGTTCCCACCCGAGCTCTTCCCAAGTCACGCTCATACGGCGACGCTAGCCTCGCAGGACCGGCCTTGCCCGGGGTGTACCCGACAGCCGTACACTGGGCGGGTAAAGCTGGCACTCGTATGCGCCGAGTGCCAGGTGGGGAAGCCGATCAGTGATTCTGGAGGTGTGCGCGATGCTCAGTGAGCGAAGGCTTCAGGTGTTGCGTGCCATCGTCCAGGACTACGTCGGCACCGAGGAGCCGGTCGGTTCCAAGGCCCTGACCGAGCGGCACGGCCTCGGTGTCTCGCCGGCCACGGTCCGCAACGACATGGCGGCCCTGGAGGAAGAGGGCTACATCGCCCAGCCGCACACCAGTGCCGGCCGTATCCCCACCGACAAGGGGTACCGCCTGTTCGTCGACAAGCTGGCCGAGGTCAAGCCGATGACCGCGCCGGAGCGGCGCGCCATCCAGAACTTCCTCGACGGCGCCGTCGACCTCGACGACGTGGTGGCCCGCACGGTGCGGCTGCTCGCGCAGCTGACCCGGCAGGTCGCCGTGGTGCAGTACCCGTCGCTGACCCGTTCGACCGTGCGGCACGTGGAGTTGCTGTCGCTCGCGCCCGCGCGCGTGATGCTGGTGCTGATCACGGACACCGGCCGGGTCGAGCAGCGGATGATCGACTGTCCCGCGCCCTTCGGGGAGACGTCCCTGGCCGACCTGCGGGCGCGGCTGAACAGCCGGGTCGCCGGACGGCGCTTCACGGACGTCCCGCAGCTGGTGGAGGACCTGCCCGAGGGCTTCGACGTCGAGGACCGCGGGGCCGTCTCGACCGTGCTGTCCACTCTGCTGGAGACGCTCGTCGAGGAGAACGAGGAGCGGCTGGTGATCGGCGGCACCGCCAATCTGACCCGCTTCGCGCACGACTTCCCGCTCACCATCCGGCCCGTCCTGGAGGCGCTGGAGGAGCAGGTGGTCCTGCTGAGACTGCTCGGCGAGATGCAGAATCCGGGCATGACCGTGCGCATCGGTCATGAGAACGCCTACGAGGGACTCAACTCCACGTCCATCGTGTCGGTCGGCTACGGTTCGGGCGGCGAGGCAGTGGCCAAGCTCGGCGTGGTCGGACCGACCCGCATGGACTACCCGGGAACGATGGGAGCGGTACGCGCAGTGGCACGGTACGTCGGACAGATCCTGGCGGAGTCGTAGGTGGCCACGGACTACTACGCCGTTCTCGGCGTGCGTCGCGACGCGTCGCAGGAAGAGATCAAGAAGGCCTTCCGGCGGCTCGCGCGCGAGCTGCACCCGGACGTCAATCCGGACCCGAAGACCCAGGAGCGGTTCAAAGAGATCAACGCCGCCTACGAGGTGTTGTCGGACCCGCAGAAGAAGCAGGTCTACGACCTCGGCGGCGAACCGCTCTCGCAGGCCGGCGGCGCCGGCGCGGGCGCCGGCTTCGGGGCGGGCGCCTTCGGGAACTTCTCCGACATCATGGACGCGTTCTTCGGTACGGCGTCGCAGCGCGGACCGCGTTCGCGTACGCGCCGGGGCCAGGACGCGATGATCCGGCTCGAGGTCGAGCTGGACGAGGCGGCCTTCGGCACGACGAAGGACATCCAGGTCGACACAGCCGTCGTCTGCAACACCTGCAACGGCGAGGGCGCGGCCCCCGGCACCAGCGCCCAGACGTGCGACATGTGCCGTGGCCGCGGTGAGGTCTCCCAGGTCACCCGGTCCTTCCTGGGCCAGGTCATGACCTCCCGCCCCTGCCCCCAGTGCCAGGGCTTCGGCACGGTGGTGCCCACCCCGTGCCCGGAGTGCGCCGGCGACGGCCGCATCCGCGCCCGCCGCACGCTGACCGTGAAGATCCCGGCCGGTGTGGACAACGGCACGCGCATCCAGCTCGCGGGCGAGGGCGAGGTCGGCCCCGGCGGCGGCCCCGCCGGTGACCTCTATGTCGAGATCCACGAGCTGCCGCACCCGACCTTCCAGCGGCGCGGCGACGACCTGCACTGCACGGTCACCATCCCGATGACCGCGGCGGCCCTCGGCACCAAGGTGCCGCTGGAGACCCTGGACGGCCTGGAGGAGGTCGACATCCGACCGGGCACCCAGTCCGGCCAGTCGATCCCGCTGCACGGCCGGGGCGTCACGCATCTGCGCGGCGGCGGCCGCGGCGACCTCATCGTGCACGTCGAGGTGCAGACCCCGACCAAGCTCGACCCCGAGCAGGAACGCCTGCTGCGCGAACTGGCCAAACTGCGCGGCGAGGAACGCCCACAGGGGCAGTTCCAGCCGGGGCAGCAGGGGCTGTTCTCCCGGTTGAAGGATGCGTTCAACGGTCGTTGACGGGTGGGTGGAGCTGGGCTGGGGGTCCGGGGGTCGGCCCCCGGGCAGGCACAGTCAGCCGGGGCAGCAGGGGCTGTTCTCCCGGTTGAAGGATGCGTTCAACGGTCGTTGACGGGCTGCGGACGGGCGTGCCCGCCGGCCTCTGGCGGGGGACACCTCCGGCATATGCCGGAGGTCGCCCGGATTCGGGCCTGTGGGGAGGACGTGACACCATGCGGTCATGTCCTCCGCGCTGACCGATCTCTTCCCGCACCCCATCGTGCAGGCACCCATGGCGGGCGGTCCCTCGGTGCCGGGGCTGGCGGCCGCGGTGTCCGACGCGGGCGGACTGGGATTCCTCGCCGCCGGTTACAAGACCGCGGACGGCATGTACCAGGAGATCAAGCAGCTGCGCGGGCTGACCGGCCGCCCCTTCGGCGTCAACGTGTTCATGCCGCAGCCGGAGAACGCCGAGTCCGGCGCCGTCGACCTCTACGCCCAGCAGCTGGCCGGCGAAGCCGGCTGGTACGACACCGAGCTCGGCGATCCGGAGAACGGACGCGATGACGGCTACGACGCCAAACTCGCCGTACTCCTCGACGACCCGGTACCGGTGGTCTCCTTCCACTTCGGCGTGCCCGCCCGCGAGGTGGTGGACTCGCTGCACCGGGTCGGCACGGTCGTCCTCGCCTCCGCGACCACCGCGGAGGAGGCGCTCGCCGTGGACCGGTCGGGCGCGGACGCGGTGATCGCCCAGGGCGTGGAGGCCGGCGGCCACCAGGGCACCCACCGCGACCTGCCGGAGAACGACGGCGCCGGGATCGGCGTGCTCTCGCTCGTGGCGCAGATCCGTGAGGCGGCGGACATCCCGGTCGTCGCGGCCGGAGGCATCATGCGCGGCAGCCAGATCGCCGCCGTACTCGCGGCGGGCGCGAGCGCGGCCCAGCTCGGCACGGCGTTCCTCGCCACCCCCGAGTCCGGCGCGTACGCCGTGCACAAGCAGGCCCTGACCAACCACCTGTTCCCCCATACGGAGCTGACCCGCGCGTTCTCCGGGCGGCCGGCCCGCGGGCTGGTCAACCGCTTCATGCGGGAGCACGGCCCGTACGCGCCCGCCGCCTACCCGGAGGTCCACCACCTCACCTCCCCGCTGCGCAAGGCGGCGGCCAGGGCGGGCGACGCGCAGGGCATGGCGTTGTGGGCGGGGCAGGGCCACCGGATGGCCCGTGAGCTGCCCGCCGGACAGCTGGTGGAGGTGCTGATGACCGAACTCGACGCGGCCCGGACGGCGTTGGCGGCCCGTCCGGCGGCAGGAGGTGGTGCGCGATGACCGCGCCGGTGTTCGTCGTCGACCAACTGGTCGACCAACTGGACAGTTTCGGCCCGGAGTTCGTGCTCGACGGGCCCGAAGGCCGGCACGCGGTCTCGGTCAAGCGGCTGCGGCCGGGCGAGGGCGTGGTGCTCACCGACGGCCGGGGGCGCTGGACCGAGGGCGTGGTGAAGGCCGCCGAGGGCAAGGACCGGCTGGTGGTCACCGGCCTGGGGTCCCTGGTCGAGGAACCGCCGGAGTCGCCCCGTCTCACCGTCGTCCAGGCCCTGCCCAAGGGTGACCGGGGCGAGCTCGCCGTGGAGACGATGACCGAGGTCGGCGTCGACGCGATCGTGCCGTGGGCCGCCTCCCGCTGCATCACGCAGTGGAAGGGCGACCGGGGGCTGAAGGCGCTCGGCAAGTGGCGCTCGACCGCCCGCGAGGCCGGCAAGCAGTCCCGCAGGGTCCGCTTCCCCGAGGTCGCGGACGCGGCGACGACCAAGCAGGTTGCCGCACTTCTCGCCAAGGCCGACTTCGCCGCCGTACTCCACGAGACCGGCGAGGAACCCCTGGCCACCGCCGAACTCCCCGCCGAGGGCGAGATCGTGCTCGTCGTCGGCCCCGAAGGGGGCGTCTCCCCGGAGGAGTTGGCGCTGTTCCGCGAGGCGGGTGCGAGGGCGTACGTCCTCGGCCGTACCGTGCTGCGCACATCGACCGCGGGCACGGCGGCAACCGCCCTGCTCCTGGGGCGCACGGGCCGCTGGTCCTGACCCGTACGAGGTGCCGGGCGCCACGCGGCGCGCGCATGGCCGTATGCGCCCTACCACGGGCGGCCGAGTGGTGGCACGCTGCCGGACATGGGTGGATCAAGGTGGATTTCTCGTCTGCCGCGGGGGCGGCGGGTGATGGCCGGGGCGGTGCTCGTGGCGGGCACCGTGGGTGGTGCCGTCGCGTGTGATGCCGGTGGGCTGAACACCGCGTCGGTGGCGTACACGACCGACAGGACGGCCACCGAAGAGCTGAACCGGCAGCACGCGTCCGTGCGTTGGCTCACCTGCACGGGCGGCCCCGACGGCGGCGACGAGGCGTACAGGCCGGGGAGGTCCACGCCGTCGGCGTCCGGGCCCACCGTGGTCCTTGTCGACTGCCGGGGGGAGACGAAGGACGGCCGGAAGATCACCGTCACCGGGAAGGTCACCCGTGCGGTCGACGGCGCCTGTGTGCGCGGGGACCTGACCGCCAAGGTGGGCGGGAAGGAGTGGTTCCACGTGCGCGGCCTCGGCAACTGCGAGGCCACGACCGGGCCGACGTACCGGCCGCCCGTCACCCACCGGCCCACCCACGGGCGGCCGGGCCCGACGGTCACGGTGACCGTCACGCGGACGATCCGGTGCCCGGACGACCCGACTTGCCGGCCCGTCCAGGGCAAGTGAGGCACGGCTTCCACGAGGTGACGTGCGCGGCAGGTGATTCCGCCCCCTGTCGGTGGCCGCCGCCGCTGCGTAGGGTAATCGGGTGACTCAGTCCGCATCCTCTGCGTATCTCCGGTTTCCGCATCCGCACGGCGAGTTGGTCGCCTTCACCGCCGAGGACGACGTGTGGCTCGCGCCGCTGGACGGCGGCCGGGCCTGGCGGGTCGGCGCCGACAACGTGCCGGTGAACCACCCCCGCATCTCGCCCGACGGCACCACCGTCGCCTGGACCTCCACCCGCGACGGCGCCCCCGAGATCCACATCGCCCCCGTCGACGGCGGCCCCGCCAAGCGCCTGACCCACTGGGGGAGTGGGCGGACCCAGGTGCGCGGCTGGACCCCGGACGGCGAGGTCCTCGCGATCAGCACCCACGGCCAGGCCAGCCTGCGCCGCTCCTGGGCCCGCGCCGTCCCGCTCGACGGCGGACCGGCCACCACCCTGCCGTACGGGCCGGTCGGCGACGTCGCGTACGGCCCGCACACCGTGCTGCTGTCCGCGCCGATGGGCCGCGAGGCGGCCTGGTGGAAGCGGTACCGGGGCGGCACCGCGGGCAAGCTGTGGATCGACCGCGAGGGCGAGGGCGAGTTCGTACGGCTGCACGAGGAGCTGGACGGCAACCTCGAGTACCCGCTGTGGGTGAGGGAGAGGGTCGCGTTCCTCTCCGACCACGAGGGCACCGGCGCCCTGTACTCCTCCCTCGCCGACGGCTCCGACCTGCGCCGGCACACACCGCTCGACGGCTTCTACGCCCGGCACGCCGCCACCGACGGCACCCGCGTCGTCTACTCGAGCGCCGGTGAACTGTGGCTGCTCGACGACCTCGACGGTGCCGAACCGCGGCGCCTGGACATCCGGCTCGGCGGCCCCCGCGTGGACCTGCAGCCCCACCCGGTCAACGCCTCCCGCTGGTTCGGCTCCGCCGCCCCCGACCACACCGCGCGCGGCAGCGCCGTCTCGGTGCGCGGTGCCGTCCACTGGGTCACCCACCGCTCCGGTCCCGCCCGCGCGCTCGCCGCCGAGCCCGGCGTACGGAACCGGCTGCCGCGCACCTTCCGCGCCGAAGGGGAGGAATGGGTGGTGTGGGTCACGGACGCGGAGGGCGAGGACGCCCTGGAGTTCGCGCCCGCCACCGGCCTCGCGCCCGGCGCCACCCCGCGCCGGCTGGGCGCCGGACAACTCGGCCGGGTCCTGGAACTCGCCGTGGCCCCCGACGGCAGCCGCGTGGCCGTCGCCTCGCACGACGGCCGGCTGCTGCTCGTCGAACGCGAGACCGGCGAGGTCCGTGAGGTCGACCGCAGCGAGCACGGGGACGTCGACGACCTCGCTTTCTCACCCGACTCCACCTGGCTCGCCTGGTCGCACCCCGGCCCGCGCCCGCTCAGCCAGCTCCGCCTCGCCAACACCACCGACCTGTCGGTCACCGACGCGACCCCGCTGCGCTTCCGCGACCACGCCCCCGCCTTCACCCTGGACGGCAAGCACCTCGCCTTCCTCTCCCACCGCTCCTTCGACCCCGTCTACGACGAACACGTCTTCGACCTGGCCTTCGTCGAGGGCTCCCGCCCGCACCTGATCACCCTGGCCGCCACCACGCCCTCCCCGTTCGGCCCGCAGCGGCACGGTCGGCCCTTCGAGGCCCCCGACAAGGAGGAGACCCCCGACAGCGAGGGCACCCCGGCGACCCGTATCGACCTCGAAGGGCTCGCCGACCGCATCGTGCCCTTCCCGGTCGAGGCCGCCCGCTACTCCAACCTGCGCGCCACCAAGGACGGCGTGCTCTGGCTCCGGCACCCGGTGCGCGGCGTACTCGGCGCCGCCCGCGCCACACCCGACGACCCCGACCCGAAGACCGAGCTGGAGCGCTACGACCTCGTCCAGCAGCGCATCGAGCACCTCGCCGCCGACGCCGACCACTTCGAGGTCAGCGGTGACGGCAAGCGCGTCCTGCTGTGGACCGACGGCAAGCTCAAGGTCGTCCCCAGTGACCGGCGCGCCTCCGGCGACGAGGACAGCGACTCCAACATCACCGTCGACCTCGGCCGGGTGCGGCAGACCGTCGAGCCGGCCGCGGAGTGGCGGCAGATGTACGAGGAGACCGGCCGCATCATGCGGGACCACTTCTGGCGGCCCGACATGGGCGGCGTCGACTGGGACGGCGTCCTCGACCGCTACCGGCCCGTCCTGGACCGCGTCGCCACCCACGACGACCTGGTCGACCTGCTGTGGGAGGTGCACGGCGAGCTCGGCACCTCGCACGCCTACGTCATGCCGAACGGCGGCCACGGCCACGGCGCCCGGCAGGGCCTGCTCGGCGCGGACATCTCCCGGCACGAGGACGGCAGTTGGCGCATCGACCGGATCCTGCCCTCGGAGACCTCCGACCCGGACGCGCGCAGCCCGCTCGCCGCGCCCGGAGTCGCGGTGCGCGCCGGGGACGCGATCGTCGCCGTCGGCGGCCGGCCGGTCGACCCGGTGACCGGGCCCGGCCCGCTGCTCGTCGGTACGGCGGGCAAGCCGGTGGAACTCACCGTCTCGCCCGCCGGCGGCGGCGACCCGCGGCACGCGGTCGTCGTCCCCGTCGCCGACGAGGAGCCGCTGCGCTACCACGCGTGGGTCGCCGACCGCCGGGCCTACGTCCACGAGAAGTCCGGCGGCCGGCTCGGCTACCTCCACGTGCCGGACATGCAGGCGCCCGGCTGGGCGCAGATCCACCGCGACCTGCGCGTGGAGGTGGCCCGCGAGGGCCTGGTCGTGGACGTCCGCGAGAACCGCGGCGGCCACACCTCCCAGCTGGTGGTGGAGAAGCTGGCCCGGCGGATCGTCGGCTGGGACCTGCCGCGCGGCATGCGGCCGGAGAGCTACCCGATGGACGCGCCCCGGGGGCCGGTCGTCGCCGTGGCCAACGAGTTCTCCGGCTCCGACGGCGACATCGTCAACGCGGCGATCAAGGCGCTGGGCATCGGGCCGGTCGTCGGCACGCGCACCTGGGGCGGCGTCGTCGGCATCGACAGCCGCTACCACCTGGTCGACGGCACGCTGATCACCCAGCCGAAGTACGCGTTCTGGCTGGAGGGCTACGAGTGGGGCGTGGAGAACCACGGGGTGGACCCGGACGTGGAGGTCGTCCAGCGCCCGCAGGACCACGCGGCGGGGAGGGACGTACAGCTGGACGAGGCGGTCCGCATCGCGCTGGAGGCCCTGGAGGCAACGCCGGCGAAGACTCCGCCCTCGCTGCCCTGACGTCCGGGGGCTGCCCGCCCCCGGACCCCCGCTCCGGCCCGGACGGCCTCGTCGAACGGCCTCGTCCTCGGACTCCCCCAAGCTCTTCGAGCAGGGGGTGCGGTGCCCCCATGGACGGGCTGTTTTTCCCACCCTCGATACCATGCCCCGTACTGGATCAACCCGAGGAGGCACCGCATGGCTGGGGAACCCCAGGACGACTGCCTGTTCTGCAAGATCGTCGCAGGCCAGGTCCCCGCGACGATCGTCCGCGAGACGGACACCACCGTCGCCTTCCGCGACATAAACCCCCAGGCGCCCACCCACGTCCTGGTGATCCCCAAGGCGCACCACAAGGACGCCGCCGCCCTCGCCGCCGCCGCCCCGGAGCTCGCCGCGGACGTCCTGCGCGAGACGCAGGCGGTCGCCGACGAGGACAAGCTGGACAGCTACCGCATCGTGTTCAACACGGGCTCCGGAGCCGGCCAGACCGTCTGGCACGCCCACGCCCACGTCCTCGGCGGCCGCGGCCTCGAGTGGCCCCCCGGATAGGCCGGCCGTGTCCGCACGCGAACTGGTCGTCCTCGGTACCGCCAGCCAGGTCCCGACCCGGCACCGCAACCACAACGGCTACCTGCTGCGCTGGGACGGCGAGGGCATCCTGTTCGACCCCGGCGAGGGCACCCAGCGGCAGATGCTGCGCGCCGGGGTCGGCGCGCACGACCTCAACCGGATCTGCGTCACCCACTTCCACGGCGACCACTCCCTGGGCCTCGCCGGAGTGATCCAGCGCATCAACCTCGACCAGGTGCCGCACGAGATCACCGCGCACTACCCGCGCTCGGGCCAACGCTTCTTCGACCGGCTGCGGTACGCCACCGCCTACCGCGAGACCGTCCGGCTCACCGAGACCCCGGTCGACGCCGACGGCGTCCTCGCGACGACCCCGGCGTACACCCTGGAGGCCCGACGGCTCTCCCACCCGGTGGAGTCCTACGGCTACCGGCTCGTCGAGCCCGACGGGCGCCGTATGCTGCCCGACCGGCTCGCCGCGCACGGGATCGAGGGCCCGGACGTGGGCCGCCTCCAGCGGGAGGGGTCCCTGAACGGGGTCCCGCTGGAGGCGGTGAGCGAGGTCCGGCGCGGTCAGCGGTTCGCGTTCGTCATGGACACCCGGCTGTGCGACGGGGTGCACGCGCTCGCCGAGGGCTGCGACCTGCTCGTCATCGAGTCGACCTTCCTCGACGAGGACGAACGACTAGCCGTCGACTACGGTCACCTGACGGCAGGCCAGGCGGCTCGCGCGGCCCGGGACGCCGGCGTGCGGCACCTCGTCCTCACCCACTTCAGCCAGCGCTACAGCGACGCGGAGGAGTTCGAGCGGCAGGCGCGGAGGGCCGGCTTCGACGGGGAGCTGACCGTGGCCCGGGACCTGCTGCGGGTGCCGGTTCCCAAACGCCGCTGACCAGGCCGTACGATGTTCTGATGCCCCTGCCGAAAGCCGAACTGCACCTGCACATCGAAGGCACCCTGGAGCCCGAACTGGCCTTCGCGCTCGCCGAGCGCAACGGTGTCGAGCTGCCGTACGCGGACACCGACGAGATCCGCGAGGCCTACCGGTTCGAGGACCTGCAGTCCTTCCTGAACCTGTACTACGAGCTCATGGCCGTCCTGCGCACCGAGCGGGACTTCGAGGACCTCTCGAACGCCTACCTCGCCCGCGCCGCCGCGCAGGGCGTGCGGCACGCGGAGATCTTCTTCGACCCGCAGGCCCACATCGCGCGCGGCGTCGGCATGGGCACGGTCGTCGAGGGGTTGTGGCGGGCGCTGGGCAGCAGCGAGGAGAACCACGGCGTCTCCACCCAGCTGATCATGTGCTTCCTGCGCGACGAGTCCGCCGAGTCGGCCATGGAGACCCTGCGGGCCGCCGAGCCGTACCTGGACCGGATCGTGGGCGTCGGCCTGGACTCGGCCGAGGCCGGGCATCCGCCGGTGAAGTTCCGCGAGGTGTACGAGGCCGCCGCCGCCCTCGGCCTGCGGCGCGTGGCGCACGCCGGTGAGGAGGGGCCGCCGGAGTACATCAGGCAGGCCCTGGACCTGCTCGGTGTCGAACGCGTCGACCACGGGCTGAGCTGCATGGAGGACCCGGCCCTGGTCGACCGCCTGGTCCGCGACCGGATCCCGCTGACCCTGTGCCCCCTGTCCAACGTCCGGCTGCGCGCGGTCGACACCCTCGCCGACCACCCGCTGCCCGCCATGCTGGACGCCGGGCTGCTCTGCACGGTCAACTCCGACGACCCGGCCTATTTCGGCGGCTACGTCGGCGACAACTTCGACGCCGTACGCGACACCCTGGGCCTCACCGAGGACCGCCTGCGCGAACTGGCCCGAAACTCCTTCCTCGCCTCCTTCCTGGAACACGACGAGGAGCGGCGCAGGCGGTACCTGGCCGAGGTGGAGGCGTACGCATTCCCGTAGGCCCCCGCCCCGTTGACGGAGTGTTTCCCCCTGCTTAAACTCCGTCCGCGTACATGGATGGCCATGGGGGAGATGAGCGAGGGTGACCACCGGACTCGACCTCACCGTCACCGAGGTACGGCTGACCCCGGTCCTGGTGGCCGACCCTCCGCTGCTCAACACCCAGGGCGTCCACCAGCCGTACACGCCCCGCCTGATCGTGGAGGTGGTGACGGCCGGCGGGATCACCGGATACGGCGAGACGTACGGCGACACCAAGTACCTGGAGCCGGCCCGCCCGCTCGCGGGGAAGCTGATCGGTCGTCAGGTCACTGATCTGAACGGCCTCTTCGCGCTCGACGTCGCCGTGGACGCCTCCCGGGTGAGGGACGCCGTCGACGTCGGCGGACTGCGCGGCGTGCAGACCGCCGACAAGCTGCGCCTGTCCGTCCTGTCCGCCTTCGAGGTCGCCTGCCTGGACGCCCTCGGGAAGGCGCTCGGCCTGCCCGTGCACGCGCTGCTCGGCGGGAAGGTGCGGGACACGGTGGAGTACAGCGCCTACCTCTTCTACAAGTGGGGTGCTCACCCCGAGGGGGTGGCCGGCGAGAAGGACGACTGGGGCGCCGCCCTCGACCCGGCCGGGGTGGTGGAGCAGGCGCGCAGGTTCACCGAGCGCCACGGCTTCACCTCCTTCAAGCTCAAGGGCGGGGTCTTCCCGCCCGATGAGGAGATCGCCGCCGTACGAGCCCTCGCGGCGGCCTTCCCGGGGCACCCGCTGCGGCTCGACCCCAACGGGGCCTGGTCGGTGGAGACCTCGGTGAGGGTGGCCCGGGAGCTCGGGGACGTCCTCGAGTACCTGGAGGACCCCGTGCTCGGCACGCCCGCCATGGCCGAGGTGGCCGCGCGGACCGGTGTGCCGCTGGCGACCAACATGTGCGTGACGACCTTCGCCGAGATCAAGGAGGCGTTCACCAGGGGCGCGGTCCAGGTGGTCCTCTCCGACCACCACTACTGGGGCGGCCTGCGCAACACCCAGCACCTGGCGACCCTGTGCGCGGCCTTCGGCGTCGGCGTGTCCATGCACTCCAACACCCACCTGGGGATCAGCCTGGCAGCGATGACCCACGTGGCGTCCACCGTGCCCAACCTGCACCACGCCTGCGACAGCCACTACCCCTGGCAGTCCGAGGACGTCCTCACCGAGCGCCTCACCTTCGACGGCGGCCGGGTCGCCGTCGGTGACGCCCCCGGCCTCGGCGTCGAACTCGACCGGGACCGGCTGGCCTTCCTGCACCGCCGGTGGGCCGAGGACGACGGCCGCCTGCGCGACCGCGACGACGAGGCCGCGATGCGCGTCGCCGAACCGGGCTGGGTCACCCCGGCGGCCCCGCGCTGGTAGGCCGGGAGGGCCTGCGCGTCCCGCGGCGTACGGTGTCGACGCGTTGTCGGTGCTTCTGGTGCACACTGGCCGGACCCGCACCACGTCAGGGAGCGCACCGTGACCCCGTCCAGCACGTCCACCGGGAAGGACCCGGAGTACTGGGAGTACCGGGAGTACCCGGAGGACCGGGAGTACCCGGAGTACCCGGAGGACCGGGAGTACATCGGCGGAGCACCGCACGCCCACCCCCACCCCCCGGTCGACCCGCTGGCCCGGCTGCGCACGGCGGACGACCCGCCCTGGGACGTGTACCTCACGGGCACCGTCTTCCTCGACATCATCTTCACCGGGCTCGTCTCCGCCCCGGTGCGCGGCACCGAGTCCTGGGCGCGCGGGATGGGGTCGAGCCCCGGCGGCGTGGCCAACATGGCGACCGCGCTGGCCCGCCTGGGCCTGCGGACGTCCCTGGCGGCGGCGTTCGGCGACGACCACTACGGCGACTACTGCTGGGACGCTCTCCAACGGGGCGAGGGCATCGACCTGTCCCCGTCCCGCACCGTGCCCGGCTGGCACTCGCCGGTCACCGTCTCCATGGCGTACGAGGGCGAGCGCACGATGGTCTCGCACGGCCACGAGCCGCCCCCGCAGGCCGTGTTCCTCCAGGAGGGTGTCCAGGATCGCAGGCCCCGCGCGCGTGCCGCCGTGGCCTCCCTGACACCCGGCCGGCCCGCCCCCTGGATCGCCCGGGCCGCGGGCGAGGGCACCCGCGTCTTCGGCGACGTCGGCTGGGACGAGACCGGCGCCTGGGACCTTGCGGGCCTGGCCGACCTGGAGCACTGCGAGGCGTTCCTGCCCAACGCCGAGGAGGCGATGCGCTACACGGGCACCGACTGCCCGCGCACCGCCGCGCACGCGCTCACCGAGTTCGTACCGCTCGCGGTGGTCACCCTCGGCGCGGAGGGCGCCTACGCGGTCGACCGGCGCACGGGGGAGACCGCCGAGGTGCCCGCCATCGCCGTGGAAGCGCTGGACCCGACCGGCGCGGGCGACGTGTTCGTGGCCGGCTTCGTCACCGGCACCCTGGCGGGCTGGCCCCTGGCCGACCGCCTCGCCTTCGCCGGCCTCACCGCCGCCCTGTCCGTGCAGGAGTTCGGCGGCTCGCTGTCGGCCCCCGGCTGGGCCGAAGTCGCCGCCTGGTGGCGCCGGGTGCAGTCGGTCGAGGGCCAGGAACCGGCGGCGCTGCGGCGGTACGCCTTCCTGGAGGACCTGGTGCCGGAGGCGAGCGTCGAGCCGTGGCCGCGGCGCAGGGCCGTACCGACGATCGGATTCCGCAGGACGGCGTGACGGGAGTCGGCCGACGGGCGTTGACAGGGGACTGCTGACGCCCAATCATCGGCACGATCGAGCACGATGGGGCAAGCAGTTTCCCGACTCCCTCCGTCGAAGGACACGCGTCGTGCGCAGACCGACCCGCAGACCCGGAGTGCTCCTCGCCGTCCTCGGCCTCAGCCTGGCCCTTCCCGTGGCGTTGACCACCCCGGACCCGGCACAGGCACGGACCCGGACCGAGGCGGCTCCCGACCCCCGAGCCCCCCGGCTCACCCACTCCGCGGACGCGCTCACCCTGACCGTCCCGCCGAGCGGCACCGCTCCCGGCTACACACTTCGGGTGACGACCGGTCAACTCTCCCTGATGACCAGCCGCTCGGGAAGCACGGTCATGGCCACCGCCGACGGCAGCACCGGCGGAGCGCTGCGCTTCCACACCGCCGGCGCCTGGCAGTACGCCACCCGCGTCACCGACTGGACCTGGAAGAACGGCACCCTGACCCTCACCGCCGCCACGACGCTGACCGGCGCGACGGTGCGGGCCCGCATCACCCCGTCCGCCGACCGCTACCTACTCGACTGGCAGGTCGGGGGAGTGACCCCCGAACGCCTCGGGCTGGCCTACGACTTGAAGTCCGCCGGCCACTGGTACGGCCACGGCGAGACACAGACCCCGAAGGGCGGCCCCGCCACCGACCAGCCCTGGCCGCTCGACACCGGCCAGGTCGTCCACGAGGCCTTCGGCCCGGCCTCGTACTACATGATCGACCCCTTCTGGTACACGTCCTCGGCGGCCGGTCTGCACGTGGACACCGGACACGTGATGAACGTGGCGATCAACCGGGGCGAGGACGGCCTGGGCCGCTTCGACATCGAGTCCGCGGACCCGTACCGGGCGACGGTCTTCGTGGAGTCCACGCCCCTGGAGGTCTACCGCGACTACGTCGGCATCGTGGGCAGGCCGGCGAAGAGCGACGCGACGTACCGCCAGTACGCGGAGCCGGTGTGGAACTCCTGGGCGCAGTTCTACACCCACGTCGGCCAGGCCGAACTCCTGGACTACGCCCAGGACCTCCACGACCACGGCCTCACCGGCCACACGCTCCAACTCGACGACAAGTGGGAGTCCAACTACGGGAACCTGACCTTCGACCCGAAGGCCTACCCCGACCCCGGGGCGATGTCACGCCGCGTCCACGACCTGGGCTTCGACTTCGGACTCTGGGTGACCCTGTGGATCAACCTGGACTCCGACCAGTACCAGTACGCCGCCGACCGCGGCTACCTGCTCGCGGACGCCACCGACCCCGGAAGGCCCTGCCGGGTCACGTGGTGGAACGGCACGGCAGGCATCGTCGACCTCGCCAACCCGGAAGCGGCGGCCTGGTACAAGAACCGGCTCAAAACCCTGATGACCACGTACGACGTCGACGGCCTGAAGTTCGACACCCGCTTCTTCGACGAGCGGTGCGCCCCGCGCGCGGGCTACGCCCCCACCGACTACCAGCGCCTGGGCGCCCAGCTCGCCGACGAGTTCGACCTGCAGGGCGTCGGCATCCGTGTCCACTGGGACACCACCGCCCACCGGGCCGGATTCGTCACCCGCCAACTGGACAAGGGCACCGGCTGGGACTCCCTGCGCGCCTCCGTCACCCAGAACCTCGCCATCTCCACGATCGGCTACCCTTTCGTCACCACCGACATGATCGGCGGCTCCAGCGCCCAGCCCGCCCCCACGAAGGAGGTACTGGTCCGCTGGGCCCAGTCCGCGTCCCTGATGCCGCTGATGTACGCCTCCACGTCCCCCGTGGACACCATCGACGTCACGACCGGCAAGAAGGTGGTCTACGACCAGCAGACCATCACCCTCTACCGCCAGGCCCTCGCCCGCCACACCCGCCTGGCCCCCTACATCTGGGACCAGGTCCAGCACACCCTGAGAACCGGCGACCCGATCATGCGTCCCCTGTTCTTCGACTTCCCGCACCACGAGCAGGCGTACACGATCACCGACGCATGGATGCTGGGCCCCGCGGTCCTGGCGGCCCCACAACTGACGAACACCCCCAACCGCCCCATCCACCTCCCCCCGGGCACCTGGTACGACGTGACCCACGCCCGAACCCTCCAGGGCCCCCGGACGATCCAGTCCTACGCCACCCCCCTGGGCGTCACCCCGGTCTTCGTCAACCTCGGAGCGAGCGGGTCGGACAAGGCCCTGAAGGCCCTGCGCTGACGGCCACCCGGGGCGGGCGAACCCTGTGGGGGTGCACCCTGTGGGGGCAGGGGGCGCAGCCCCCGCCCGGGTCCGGGGTGGAGCCCCGGGGAGCGTGACTTCTCAAGTCACCGAGTCGGACAGGTGGGCGAAGGACCTCAGAAGCCGAGACGCCGCAGCTGCTTGGGGTCCCGTTGCCAGTCCTTCGCGACCTTCACATGGAGGTCCAGGAACACCGGCGTCCCCAGCAGCGCCTCGATCTGCTTGCGGGACTTGATCCCCACTTCCTTCAGCCGCCTGCCCTTGGGCCCGATGACGATGCCCTTCTGACTCGGCCGCTCGATGAAAACGTTCGCGTGGATGTCCAGCAGCGGCTTGTCCGCCGGCCGGTCCTCCCGCGGCAGCATCTCCTCCACCACCACCGCGATCGAGTGCGGCAGCTCGTCCCGCACCCCCTCCAGCGCCGCCTCCCGGATCAGCTCGGCCACCATCACCTGCTCCGGCTCGTCCGTCAGGTCGCCCTCGGGATACAGCGCCGGCCCCTCCGGCATCAGCGGGATCAGCAGATCGGCGAGCAGATCCACCTGCTTGCCGGCCGTCGCCGACACCGGCACGATCTCCGCCCAGGCGATCCCCAGCTCCTCGCCCAGCCGGTGGACCGCGAGCAACTGTTCGGCCAGGGCCTTGGAGTCCACCAGGTCCGTCTTTGTGACGATCGCGACCTTGGGCGTCCGCTTGATCCCGGCCAGCTCCTTCGCGATGAACCGGTCACCGGGCCCGATCTTCTGGTTGGCCGGCAGACAGAACCCGATCACGTCGACCTCGGCCCACGTGGTCCGTACCACGTCGTTCAGCCGTTCCCCCAGCAGCGTGCGCGGCTTGTGCAGCCCCGGGGTGTCCACCAGGATCAGCTGGGCTTCCGGCCGGTGCACGATGCCCCGCACGGTGTGCCGCGTCGTCTGCGGCCGGTTCGAGGTGATCGCCACCTTCTGCCCGACCAGAGCGTTCATGAGGGTGGACTTGCCCGCGTTGGGCCGGCCCACGAAACAGGCGAAGCCGGCCCGGTGGTCCCCCACTGCCTTGACGGCGTGGGAGGTGCCCCCACCCTCGGCGGGCTGCGCGGATGACTGGGTACGAACGCTCATGGCGCCCATTGTCCCTGATCCACAAGCCCCCGCCGCACGCGCACTACTCGTCCGCCCCCGCGGGCAGCGTCAGCCGCACCTCCCCGTCCGGCCCCGCCAGCAGCACCGGCGTCGCCGCCCCGCCCAGGTCCCGCACGGCGGCCCGGTCCTCCGGAGCGATCCCCTCCGCCTCGCTGACCACCGCCGCCGCCTCCAACGAGGTCGCCCCGGAGGCCACCGCCATCGCCACCGCCGTCTGCAGGGCGCTCAGCTTCAGCGAGGCCAGGTGCACCGACCCCGCGACGTACGTGCGCCCCGTCTCGTCCCGTACGGCCGCGCCCTCCGGCACACCGTTGCGGGCCCGGGCCGAGCGGGCCAGGGTGACGATCTTGCGGTCCTCGGGGTCAAGCGCGTTGCTCTCGGTCATGTCCCGAGCATACGGAGTCGCACCACCGGGCCGGCCCCTCAGCCCGCCGCCTCCTCGTCCCCGGCGGGCTCGGCCGGAGTCACCGGCTCCACCAGCACCGTAACGATCTTGTTCCGGCGGCCCGCCGCCGCCTCCGCCGTCAGCCGCAGCTTCCGGCCGTCCGGCACCTCGACGACCGCCGAGGCCCCCGCGATGGGCACCCGCCCCAGCGCCTTGGCGAGCAGCCCGCCGACGGTCTCCACGTCCTCGTCGTCGTACTCCTCCAGGCCGTACAGCTCGCCCAGGTCGGTGATGTCCAGGCGCGCGGTGATGCGGTAGCGGCCGTCGCCGAGCTTCTCCACCGGCGGCAGTTCACGGTCGTACTCGTCGGTGATCTCGCCGACGATCTCCTCGAGGATGTCCTCGATGGTGACGACACCGGCCGTGCCGCCGTACTCGTCGATCACGACCGCGACGTGGTTGCGTTCCTTCTGCATCTCGCGCAGCAGGTCACCGGCGTTCTTGGTGTCCGGCACGAACACGGCCGGGCGCATCGCCGTCGACACCAGCTCGCTCTCCGCGTCCCGGCTGATGTGCGTCTTGCGGGCCAGGTCCTTCAGGTACACGATCCCGACGATGTCGTCCTCGCTCTCGCCGGTGACCGGGATGCGGGAGAAGCCGGAGCGCAGGGCCAGGGTGAGGGCCTGGCGGATCGTCTTGTACCGCTCGATCATCACCAGGTCGGTGCGCGGCACCATCACCTCGCGCACCAGCGTGTCCCCGAGCTCGAACACCGAGTGCACCATGCGGCGCTCCTCGGCCTCGATCAGCGACTCCCGCTCCGCGAGGTCGACCATCTCCCGCAGCTCCGCCTCGGAGGCGAACGGGCCGCGCCGGAAGCCCTTGCCCGGGGTGAGCAGGTTGCCGATGAGGATCAGCAGCGAGGGGATCGGGCCCAGCACCCGGGCCAGCGGCACCAGGACGTACGCCGCCGCGGTCGCCGTGTTCAGCGGGTGCAGGCGGCCGATGGTGCGCGGGGAGACCCCGATGGCGACGTAGGAGACGAGCACCATGACCACGATGGCCACCACCAGCGCCTGGGCCGTGCCCGTGAACACATCCAGGCACGCGTACGTGACCAGCGACGCCGCCGCCATCTCGCAGGCCATGCGGATCAGCAGGGCCAGGTTCAGGTACCGGGTCGCGTCCGCGGCGACCTGGGCCAGCTTGGTGCTGCCCCGGCGGCCGGACTTCACGGCCTTCTCGGCACGGAAGCTGGTCACGCGGGGCAGGGCCGCCTCCGCGCAGGCGGCGAGCCAGGCGACGACCACCAGGGCGATCGCGCCGAGAACGATCTGAGCGCTCATGGGCGGCTTACGTGACGGTGGGTGCCGGCGACGGCCCCTGCAGGCCCCGCTCCGCGCGCCAGCCGTCCACGATCGCGGCCTGCAGACCGAACATCTCGGCCTTCTCGCCCGGCTCCTCGTGGTCGTAGCCGAGCAGGTGCAGCACCCCGTGGACGGTGAGCAGCTGCAGCTCCTCGTCCATGGAGTGCTGCGTCGGGGCCTCGGCGCCCTGCTTCGCGGCGACCTCGGGGCACAGCACGATGTCGCCGAGCAGGCCCTGCGGGGGCTCGTCGTCGTCCTTCGACGGTGGCCTCAGCTCGTCCATCGGAAAGGACATGACATCGGTGGGCCCGGGCAGGTCCATCCACTGGATGTGCAACTGCTCCATGGCCTCGGCGTCCACGACGATCACCGAGAGCTCGGAGAGCGGGTGGATGCGCATCCGGGTGAGCGCGTAGCGGGCGATGTCGAGGATCGCCCGCTCGTCGACCTCGGTTCCCGACTCGTTGTTGACGTCGATCGACATGGTGGTGCTGGTCTACTTCCCCTTGTGCCCGTGCCCGGCGGCCTTGCCGTGACCGGCGGGCCTGGGCACGCCGTCCTCGGTGCCGTGCTTGCTGTCGTACTTCTCGTACGCGTCGACAATACGGCCCACCAGCTTGTGCCGTACGACGTCGTGCGACGACAGACGGGAGAAGTGGACGTCCTCGACCCCCTCCAGGATCTCCTGCACCTGCCGCAGGCCGCTCTTCGTGCCGTTCGGCAGGTCCACCTGCGTCACATCACCCGTGATCACGACCTTCGAGTCGAAGCCGAGACGGGTGAGGAACATCTTCATCTGCTCGGGGCTGGTGTTCTGGGCCTCGTCCAGGATGATGAAGGCGTCGTTGAGCGTGCGGCCACGCATGTAGGCCAGCGGCGCGACCTCGATCGTCCCCGCCGCCATCAGCCGCGGGATCGAGTCCGGGTCGATCATGTCGTGCAGCGCGTCGTACAGCGGACGCAGGTACGGGTCGATCTTCTCGTAGAGCGTGCCGGGCAGGAAGCCCAGGCGCTCGCCGGCCTCGACCGCCGGGCGGGTCAGGATGATGCGGTTGACCTGCTTGGACTGCAGGGCCTGCACCGCCTTGGCCATGGCCAGGTAGGTCTTGCCGGTGCCGGCGGGGCCGATGCCGAAGACGACCGTGTGCTTGTCGATCGCGTCGACGTACCGCTTCTGGTTGAGCGTCTTGGGGCGGATGGTGCGGCCGCGCGAGGACAGGATGTTCTGCGTCAGGACCTCGGCCGGGGTCTCGTGGCCGTCGCCCTCCCCGTTCTCGCTCGCCTTGAGCATGGCGATCGAGCGTTCCACTGCGTCCTCCGTCATCGGCTGCCCGGTGCGGAGCACCAGCAGCATCTCGTCGAACACGCGCTGGACCAGGGCGACGTCCGCCGGGTCGCCGACCGCGCTGATCTCATTGCCCCGGACGTGGATGTCGGCCCCCGGGAAGGCCTTCTCGATCACGCGCAGGAGGGAGTCGCCGGACCCCAGCAGGGTCACCATGGGGTGCTGGGCGGGGACGGTGAACTGTGCTTTTGCCTGCCCCTGCGCGGGGCTGCTGGCTGCGGGTGTCTGAGTCATGGGCCGGCGCTGAAGGCCTGCTGATTCCTCCTCGTCACGGCCGCGCGACTGACCGCGGCCTCGCGCTTCCCAGGGTACGACGGGGAGGCGACAAGGCCGTAGGGCTTTTCGGCACCCTCGGGAACGGGATCACCGCCGCACACCACCGCGCGGACGAGCCCCGGCCACGCCCCGGCGCCTCTGGGTCCGCAGCACGTCCCGGAACCAGGCGTACGACGCCTTCGGTGTGCGCTTCAGCGTGGCGTGGTCCACGTGCACCAGCCCGAACCGGCGCGCGTAGCCCTCCGCCCACTCGAAGTTGTCCAGCAGCGACCACACGAAGTAGCCGCGCACGTCCACGCCCGCCTCGACGGCCCGGTGCAGGGCGCGGATGTGGCCGTCCAGGTAGGTGATGCGGTCCTGGTCGTCGAGGCCCTCGTAGGAGCAGCCGTTCTCCGTGATGACGACGGGCGGGAGGCGGTCGCCGTAGCGGTCGCGGAAGCCGGTCAGCAGCTCGGGCAGGCCCTCCGGGACCACGGGCCAGCCGAAGTCCGTGACCGGGCGCCCCTCGACCGGCCGGAGCGAGAAGGGGAGCCCGGCGGGCAGGGACACGCCGCCGAACCCGGTCTCCTCGCCCTGCGGGGCGCCCACCCGGGTGGGCGCGTAGTAGTTGACGCCGTACCAGTCCAGCGGCTCCGCGATGATCCTCAGGTCGGACCCGACGTCGCCCGGCATCAGCTCCCCGATGCCCTCCGGGTACGTGCCCAGCAGCACCGGCTCCGCGAACATCCGGTTCAGCAGGACGTCGTAGAGGTCCGCCGCCTCCACGTCCGCCTGTTCCTGAGACGCCGGCCAGGCCGGCCCGTGCGAGTTGGCGATGCCGATGTCCGTGGCCCCGGCCGCGCGCAGCGCCCGTACCGCCAGGCCGTGGGCGAGCAGCTGGTGGTGGGCGGCCGGCAGCGCGTCGAACAACAGCCGCTTCCCCGGTGCGTGCACGCCCAGGGCGTGGCCCAGCAGGGTGTGCTCGGCGGGTTCGTTGAGCGTGATCCACTTCCCCACGCGGTCGCCCAGGCGTTCGGCGACCACCGACACGTACGCGGCGAACCGCGCGGCCGTGTCCCGTTCCAGCCAGTCCAGCCCGGCCGGCAGGTCCCAGTGGAAGAGGGTCGGGACCGGGCGGACGCCCGCCGCGCACAGGTCGTCGACCAGACGGTCGTAGAAGTCGAGGCCGCCAGGGGAGTTCACCCGCGGCCAGGAGACCGAGAAGCGGTACGCGTCCACGCCGAGTCCGGCCAGCAGTGCCACGTCCTCGCGGTGGCGGTGGTAGTGGTCGCAGGCCACCGCCGCCGTCGAGCCGTCCTTCACCCGTCCCGGCTCGGCCGTGAACACGTCCCACACGGACGGCTCGCGCTCCTGGACCGCCCCCTCGATCTGGTGGGCCGAGGTCGACACGCCCCACAGGAAGCCGGCCGGGAACTGAGGTATCGGGTTCGTCGCCATGCGCCGGATCATCCTTACCGACGGTAACGAAAGTCAACGCCCAAGCACCGAACGGGAGTTACGCACCCTCCTTCAGTACTCTGGAGATGAGCTCCCGCTGCTCCCCGGTCAGCCGGGGGTCGGCCGCGTACACCGTCCGGCCGTCCACCGTGATCTCGTAACTGAACCCGTCGGGCACCCCGGCCGGCGGCGCGGACCGGCCGGCGGTCAGCGCCCGCTCGGCCAGGTCCCGCAACTCCTGGGCATCGGGCCGCCCCGAGGTGTCGACCTCGGCACGGCGCTCGATGCCCGCGAACCCTCCCGTACGCCTCACTCGAATCCGCATGGGTCCGTGTCTAGTACGGAACTACAGCGTCCGCACCCCCACTTGTTCCCATGCCTTCCGCACGGCCTGCAGCTCGTCGCCGGCGCCGTACCGCTCCCGGGCCGCCCGCACGGTGAGCGTGGCGAAGTCCGCGAACAGCGCGTCCTCCTCGAGCTTGCCGCCGGTCAGCACGTCGTACCAGATCTGCCCGGCCTTCTCCCAGGCGTGGCCGCCGAGCGCGGTGGCGGTCAGGTAGAAGGCGTGGTTGGGGATGCCGGAGTTGATGTGCACGCCGCCGTTGTCGCTGCCGGTGTGGACGTAGTGGTCCATCGTGGCCGGCTGCGGGTCCTTGCCGAGCACGTCGTCGTCGTACGCCGTGCCGGGCGCCTTCATCGAGCGCAGCGCGGTGCCGCTGACGCCCGGGGCCAGCAGCCCCGCGCCGATCAGCCAGTCGGCCTCGGCTGCGGTCTGGCCGAGCACGTACTGCTTGATCAGCGAGCCGAAGACGTCCGAGACCGACTCGTTCAGCGCCCCGGACTGGCCGAAGTAGGCCAGGTTGGCGGTGTGCTGGGTGACGCCGTGGGTCAGCTCGTGGCCGATGACGTCGACGGGGATGGTGAAGTCGAGGAAGATCTCGCCGTCGCCGTCCCCGAACACCATCTGCTCGCCGTTCCAGAAGGCGTTGTTGTACTTCTCGTCGTAGTGCACCGTCGCGTCCAGCGGCATGCCGCGGCCGTCGATCGAGTCCCGCCGGTAGACCGTGAGGTACAGCTCGAAGGTGGCGCCGAGGCCGGAGTAGGCGCGGTTGACCGTGGCGTCCTTGCCGGGCCGGCTTCCCTCGCCGCGCACCTTCTGCCCGGGCAGGTCGGTGCGGTGGCGGGCGTCGTAGATCGTGCGGTGCGGGTGCCCGTCCCGCCGGCCGGCGGGCGGGGCGGCGGCGGGTGCGCCGATGACGGTGGTCAGCCGGCGACGGGTGCGCTCGAAGGCGTCGCGTTCCAGGGTGCGGCGGGCGGGTCCGGAGAGCGCGGGGTCCTCGTTGCGTGCGAGGCGGTCGAGGACGTGGGGCGGCACGATGGTGCAGAAGACGGGCTCGAAGCCCCCGTTGGTCGTCATGCCCGGAACCATGGCACTGCGTGATGTGGCTGTCACCACCCGCAACCATGATTGGTGAAATATCGGGGCAAGGGGGCCTTCGGTCGGTGGCGAAGTGGTAGGGAGGGGCGTGGGAGGTCGCCGAGCGTGACGTGCGCGCGTGACATCGCGCACTCTTCGCCCTTTTCGTCCCGTCGATTCCGCATACTGGAACGGGCCCGCGCGTCCGGGGCGGCTCGGTTAGGCTGCGGAGCATCATGCGTTTCGGGCTGCTTCTCCTTAGCTGCCGCGGCGAGGGCCTGTAGTCGAGGCCGACCCCCTCACCGCGGTGTCTGGCGTTGCGCCGTCGGCCGCTTTCCGGCCCCCGCGGACCCGCGGACCTTTTCGAGGAGCCCACGCAACCATGGCCAACCGCCAGCAGCCCAGTTCCATGCCGATCCACAAGTACGGCCGCTACGAGCAGGTCGACATCCCGGACCGCACCTGGCCCGGCAAGCGGATCACCGTCGCCCCCCGCTGGCTCTCCACCGACCTGCGCGACGGCAACCAGGCCCTGATCGACCCCATGTCGCCCGAGCGCAAGCGCCGGATGTTCGACCAGCTGGTCAGGATGGGCTACAAGGAGATCGAGGTCGGCTTCCCGGCCTCCGGCCAGACCGACTTCGACTTCGTGCGCTCCATCATCGAGGAGGAGGGCGCGATCCCGGAGGACGTCACGATCTCCGTACTGACCCAGGCCCGCGAGGACCTGATCGAGCGGACCGTGGAGTCCCTCAAGGGCGCCAGGCGGGCCACCGTCCACCTGTACAACGCCACCGCCCCGGTCTTCCGCCGGGTCGTCTTCCGCGGCTCCAAGGACGACATCAAGCAGATCGCCGTCGACGGCACCCGCCTGGTGATGGAGTACGCCGGGAAGCTGCTGGGCGACGAGGCTGATGGTACGGCGTTCGGCTACCAGTACAGCCCCGAGATCTTCACCGACACCGAGCTGGACTTCGCCCTGGAGGTCTGCGAGGCGGTCATGGACGTCTGGCAGCCCGGCCCGGGCCGCGAGATCATCCTCAACCTGCCCGCCACGGTGGAGCGTTCGACGCCGTCCACGCACGCGGACCGCTTCGAGTGGATGCACCGCAACCTGTCCCGGCGCGAGTACGTCTGCCTGTCCGTCCACCCGCACAACGACCGCGGTACGGCCGTCGCCGCCGCCGAGCTGGCGCTGATGGCCGGCGCCGACCGCGTCGAGGGCTGCCTGTTCGGGCAGGGCGAGCGCACCGGCAACGTCGACCTGGTCACCCTGGGCATGAACCTGTTCTCGCAGGGCGTCGACCCGCAGATCGACTTCTCCGACATCGACGAGATCCGCCGTACGTGGGAGTACTGCAACCAGATGGAGGTCCACCCGCGCCACCCGTACGTGGGCGACCTGGTCTACACGTCCTTCTCCGGCTCCCACCAGGACGCCATCAAGAAGGGCTTCGACACGATGGAGGCCGACGCGAAGGCCAGGGGCGTCACGGTCGACGACCTCGAGTGGGCGGTGCCGTACCTGCCCATCGACCCCAAGGACGTCGGCCGGTCCTACGAGGCCGTCATCCGCGTCAACTCGCAGTCCGGCAAGGGCGGCATCGCCTACGTCCTGAAGAACGACCACAAGCTGGACCTGCCGCGCCGGATGCAGATCGAGTTCTCCCGGATCATCCAGGCCAAGACGGACGCCGAGGGCGGCGAGGTCACGCCGAAGGAGATCTGGGAGGTCTTCCAGGACGAGTACCTGCCGAACCCGGACAACCCGTGGGGCCGTATCCAGGTCAGGACGGGCCAGTCGACGACGGACACGGACGGGGTCGACACCCTGACCGTCGAGGCCACGGTCGACGGCGAGGACACCGTGCTGACCGGCTCCGGCAACGGACCGATCTCGGCCTTCTTCGACGCCCTGCACTCCATCGGCGTCGACGTACGCCTGCTGGACTACCAGGAGCACACGATGAGCGAGGGCGCCTCCGCGCAGGCCGCCTCCTACATCGAATGCGCGATCGACGACAAGGTGCTGTGGGGCATCGGCATCGACGCGAACACGACACGTGCGTCGCTGAAGGCGGTCGTCTCGGCCGTCAACCGGGCGGCCCGCTGACCGCTCGACCCGTGTCCGTCCGGGCCCCCGGCCGCCTGTCGAGGCGGCCGGGG
>NZ_QFDQ01000213.1 GCF_003270085.1 Streptomyces triticisoli
GGGGCCGGGAGGCCGAGGGCCGGGGCCGGGAGGCCGAGGGCCGGGGCCGGGAGGCCGAGGGCCGGGGCCGGGAGGCCGAGGGCTACTTCTCCATGACTCCGTTCAACTCGTGGAGCAGCCGGGCCAGTTCGGCGACCTCGCGGCGGTCCCAGTGGGCGAGCTGGCTGACGTAACGGGCGCGGCGCGCCTCGCGGACCCGGCTGACGCGGCGGCGGCCGTCGTCGGTGAGGGCCACCAGCCAGGCCCGCCCGTCCGCGGGGTCCGGCTCGCGGACGACGAGGCCGAGTTCCTCCAGGGCGCGCAACTGCCGGGACATGGTGGCCTTGCCGACGCCGATGTACGCGGCGAGGTCCGTGGCGCGCTGGCCGCCGCACTCCTCCAGCCGGACCAGCAGTCCGTACGCGGCGGACTCCAGGTCGGGATGGACCTCGCGGGCCATCTCACCCTGATTGGCCCTCGCACGCCGCAGCAGCACCGTCAGTTCCCGCTCCAGGGACAGGAACTCCCGGTCCGCACCACTCGGTGACGCGCCGGACGCGACTTCACGTCCGCCGCGGTTTGCGTCTTCCTGCACGTCAGCCCCTGCCTGAAGTTTCCCGTTACTGAAAGTTTCCGCCAGTCCGGCCCGTCGCCGCAGCTCCGTCAGTATTTCGCAGGCGTAGACCAACGGCAGACTCCGGACCCCCTTCCCGGGCGGGTTCTACGTGCGTAGCTTCTCGACCAGGCAATTACCGGCATGCTCACGCCACCGCCGTGACCTGCGGCTACGACCACGATCCTGCGGTGACCCGCCCTCCCCAGCGGGACCGGGGCGTGCCCGCGTTTCCCCCCACCGAGCACCACCGAACTTTCGGAGGCACGTCATGCCCGTGCACAGATCCGGAACGGCCCGCGCACGGCGGCTCACCACCGCTGGAATCCTGCTCGCCGCGTTCTCCCTGCTCTTCACCCTCCCCTCCGCGGCCGCCACCGCGCCCGCCCGCGGCTCGGCGTACATGGGAGTGGGCGTCCTGGCGCACGACGGCCGGGGCGGCGGCACTCCGCCGCTCGCCGCCGTCACCCAGACCGAGGGCGTCGACGTCAGCAGCCACCAGGGCAACGTCGCCTGGTCCACCCTGTGGAACAGCGGCGTCAAGTGGGCCTACACCAAGGCCACCGAGGGGACGTACTACACGAACCCCTACTTCGCCCAGCAGTACAACGGCTCGTACAACGTCGGCATGATCCGCGGCGCGTACCACTTCGCGACCCCGGACACCACCAGCGGCGCCGCCCAGGCCAACTACTTCGTCGACCACGGCGGCGGCTGGTCCCGCGACGGCAGGACCCTGCCCGGCGTCCTCGACGTCGAGTGGAACCCCTACGGCGCCGCCTGCTAAGGCAAGACGGCGAGCGGGATGGTCGGCTGGATCGCCGACTTCCTCAACACCTACAAGGCCCGCACGGGCCGGGACGCCGTGATCTACACGGCCACCACCTGGTGGACCCAGTGCACCGGCAACTACGGCGGCTTCGCCGCCAACAACCCGCTGTGGATCGCCCGGTACGCCGCGGATCCGGGGACGCTGCCGGCCGGCTGGGGCTACTACACCATGTGGCAGTACACGTCGTCGGGGCCGACGGTCGGTGACCACGACAAGTTCAACGGGGCACTGGACCGGGTGCAGGCACTGGCCAACGGCTGACCCGTACCCGCAGGCACACGGAGTGAGGGCCCGGGCCTCCCTCACGGGGCCCGGGTCTTCCCTCATCCGGCGGCATCCCTCATCCGGCGGCATCCGTCGTCCGGCTGGCCTCCGTCACCCCGCCACCGGAACCTCCGGCTCCGCGCCGTTCGTCGCGGGCGCGAGGGCCAGCTCCAGGACCTGGCGGACGTCGGTGACGGCGTGGACGTCGAGCTTGTCCAGCACCTCGGCCGGGACGTCGTCCAGGTCGGGTTCGTTGCGCTTGGGGATGACGACGGTGGTCACCCCGGCGCGGTGGGCGGCGAGCAGCTTCTGCTTCACACCGCCGATGGGCAGGACGCGGCCGGTCAGCGAGACCTCGCCGGTCATCGCCACGTCCGTGCGGACCAGGCGCCCGGAGAGCAGGGACGCGAGGGCCGTGGTCATCGTGATGCCCGCGCTCGGGCCGTCCTTGGGGACCGCGCCCGCCGGGAAGTGGATGTGCACCCCCCGGTCCTTCAGGTCGCCCACGGGCAGTTCCAGCTCGGCGCCGTGGCTGCGCAGGAAGCTCAGCGCGATCTGCGCGGACTCCTTCATCACGTCGCCCAGCTGACCGGTCAGGGTCAGTCCGGCCGCGCCCGTTTCGGGGTCGGCGAGGGACGCCTCGACGAAGAGGACGTCGCCGCCGGCTCCGGTGACCGCGAGGCCCGTCGCCACGCCGGGGACGGACGTACGGCGCTCGGCCGGGTCCTGGGCGGACTCGGGCACGTGGTGCGGACGCCCGATCAGACCGCGCAGATCCTCGTCCCGGACGGTGAACGGCAGCTCCCGCTCGCCCAGTTCGTGCTGGGCCGCGATCTTGCGCAGCAGCCGTGCGACGGACCGCTCCAGGTTCCGGACGCCCGCCTCGCGCGTGTACTCGCCGGCGATCCTGCGCAGCGCGGCCTCGTCGATCGTCACCTCGTCCTTGTGCAGGCCGGCCCGCTCCAGCTGGCGCGGGAGCAGGTGGTCGCGGGCGATGACGACCTTCTCGTCCTCGGTGTAGCCGTCCAGGCGCACCATCTCCATACGGTCGGCGAGGGCCTCCGGGATTGCCTCCAGGACGTTGGCGGTGGCGAGGAAGACGACGTCCGACAGGTCCAGCTCGACCTCCAGGTAGTGGTCCCGGAAGGTGTGGTTCTGGGCCGGGTCGAGGACTTCGAGCAGGGCCGCGGCCGGGTCGCCGCGGAAGTCGGAGCCCACCTTGTCGATCTCGTCGAGCAGGACCACCGGGTTCATGGACCCGGCCTCCTTGACCGCGCGCACGATCCGGCCGGGCAGCGCTCCGACGTACGTACGGCGGTGGCCGCGGATCTCGGCCTCGTCGCGGACGCCGCCGAGGGCGACGCGGACGAACTTGCGGCCCATGGCGTGGGCGACGGACTCGCCCAGGCTGGTCTTTCCGACGCCGGGCGGGCCGACGAGCGCGAGCACGGCACCGCCGCGCCGCCCGCCGATCACACCCAGGCCGCGGTCGCTGCGGCGCTTGCGGACGGCCAGGTACTCGGTGATGCGCTCCTTCACGTCCTCCAGGCCGGAGTGCTCGGCGTCGAGCACCGCCTTGGCGCCCTGGATGTCGTAGGCGTCCTCGGTGCGCTCGTTCCACGGCATGTCGAGGACCGTGTCGAGCCAGGTGCGGATCCAGGAGCCCTCGGGCGAGGCGTCGGAGGCGCGCTCCAGCTTGTCGACCTCCTTGAGCGCGGCCTCGCGGACCTTCTCGGGCAGGTCGGCGGCCTCCACGCGCGCGCGGTAGTCGTCGGACTCCTCGCCCTCCTTCTCACCGTTCAGCTCGCGCAGCTCCTTGCGGACGGCTTCCAGCTGGCGGCGCAGCAGGAACTCGCGCTGCTGCTTGTCGACGCCCTCCTGGACGTCCTTGGCGATGGACTCGGCGACGTCCTGCTCGGCGAGGTGGTCGCGCAGCTGCCGGGTGGCGAGCTTGAGGCGGGCCACCGGGTCGGCGGTCTCCAGCAGTTCGAGCTTCTGCTCGGTGGTCAGGAACGGTGAGTAGCCGGAGTTGTCGGCGAGCGCGGAGACGTCGTCGATGGCCTGGACGCGGTCCACGACCTGCCAGGCCCCGCGCTTGCGCAGCCAGGCGGTGGCGAGGGCCTTGTACTCCTTGACCAGTTCCGTGACCTGACCGGGCAGCGGATCGGGCGCGCTCTCGTCGCTCGGTGTCCCCTCGACCCACAGTGCGGCACCCGGCCCGGTGGTCCCGGCACCGATCCGCACACGTCCGCGGCCGCGGACGAGCGCGCCCGGGTCACCGTCGGCCAGTCGGCCGACCTGCTCGACCGTGCCCAGGACGCCGGTCCTGGCGTACGTCCCCTCGACGCGCGGCACCAGCAGCACTCTGGGCTTCCCCGGCTCCGCCCGCGCGGCGGCCTGCGCGGCCTCCACCGCGGCCCGCACCTCGGAGTCGCTCAGGTCCAGCGGGACCACCATCCCGGGCAGCACGACCTCGTCATCGAGCGGCAGCACGGGCAGGGTGAGCGGTGTGAACGCGGTGGACTCAGCAGCCATGATCTCCCCTTCGGCAGTCAAGTTGAGCTCTGTCGACTCAATGCACGGGAGCCGCCGATTGTTCCCCACCTCACGTTCGCCGTGAGCGATCACCGCCATCGCGCCGCGGCGCGGCCGTGCGTGCCCGCACAGCACACGCGCGTGTGCGTCATCCGTAATTCACGCGGTCGTACCGACGCGTTGGGACAGGATGGCCCCATGACCGCCTGGTACGACACTCCCGTGGTGCTGGATCGCCGCGAGGGCCCCTATGGCGAGGTCGTGCTGCGACGGCACGGCGCGCTGCTGCAGATCATCGCCAACGGCTGCTTCCTGATGGACACCTCCGACGGCCGCTCCGAGCGCCTCCTCGTCGACGCGGCGCTCACCGCGCTGGGCGCCCGGCGCGAGCCGAGCGTGCTGATCGGCGGCCTGGGCGTCGGCTTCTCACTCGCGCACGCCGCCGCGAACCCCCGCTGGGGACGGATCACCGTCGTCGAGCGGGAGCCCGCGATCGTCGACTGGCACCGCGACGGCCCCCTCGCCGAACTGACCGCCCAGGCGCTCGCCGACCCGCGCACCGAGGTCGTCGAAGCCGATCTGGTCACGTACGTCAATGAGACTTCCGCCACGTTCGACGCGCTGTGCCTCGACATCGACAACGGCCCCGACTGGACGGTCACCGAGGACAACGAGGAGCTGTACCGACCGGCCGGACTGGCAGGCTGCGCAAGGGTGTTGACACCGGGTGGGGTACTCGCGGTGTGGTCGGCGAAGCCCTCTCCGGAATTTGAAGGAACCCTGTGGAATGTCGGATTCCGGCAGGTGCGCACCGAAGAGATCCCCGTTGCCCGGGGCGTACCCGACGTCGTGCACCTCGGCATCCGACCTGGATAGAAAAGCCGCGGCGACTCCCCGTACGCTGCTGCACTGACGCCGATCATTCAAGCGTCAATCGCGACCACGCGCAGTCAACGGATCACCGCACGGATTCCGGAAAGCACACTCAGGGGCGGGCGATGGAACAGACACACACCGCGCACAACGGCACGACGACCACCGCGGGCGCCCAGCGCCGGGTGCTGGTGGTCGAGGACGACCAGACCATCCAGGACGCCATCGCCACCCGTCTGCGGGCCGAGGGGTTCCTCGTGCAGACCGCGGGCGACGGCCCGGCCGCCGTCGACACCGCCGAGGCCTGGCAGCCCGACCTGCTGATCCTCGACATCATGCTGCCCGGCTTCGACGGCCTGGAGGTCTGCCGCCGGGTGCAGGCCCAGCGGCCGGTACCGGTGCTGATGCTCACCGCGCGGGACGACGAGACCGACATGCTGGTCGGCCTCGGGGTCGGCGCCGACGACTACATGACCAAGCCGTTCTCGATGCGCGAGCTGGCCGCCCGCGTGCACGTGCTGCTGCGCCGCATGGAGCGGGCCGCGCTCGCCGCGGCGACTCCGCGCAGCGGCATCCTGCGCCTGGGCGAACTGGAGATCGACCACGCCCAGCGCCGGGTGCGGGTGTGCAGTGAGGACGTCCACCTCACACCGACGGAGTTCGACCTCCTGGTGTGCCTGGCGAACACCCCGCGCGCGGTGCTCTCCCGCGAGCAACTGCTGGCGGAGGTGTGGGACTGGGCGGATGCCTCCGGCACCCGGACCGTGGACAGCCACATCAAGGCGCTGCGCCGCAAGATCGGCGCCGAGCGGATCCGCACGGTGCACGGCGTGGGCTACGCGCTGGAGACGCCGACACCATGAGCGACGGGCCGGCCACTCGGAGGGACCCCGGGGAGCCCTGGGGTGGCGTACGCCCGTTCTCGATCAAGACCAAGCTGGGCGCGCTGGTCGTCATCTCGGTGCTGATCACCACGGGTCTGCTGATGATCGCGGTGCGCACGGCGACGGAGCTGCGCTTCATCACGGTCTTCTCGATGATCGCCACGCTCCTCATCACACAGTTCGTGGCGCACTCGCTCACCGCCCCGCTGGACGAGATGAACACGGTGGCCCGCTCCATCTCGCACGGCGACTACACGCGCCGGGTGCGCGAGAGCCGCCGGGACGAGCTGGGCGACCTGGCCCAGACGATCAACCGCATGGCCGACGACCTGGAGGCCCAGGACCGCCAGCGCAAGGAGCTGGTGGCGAACGTCTCGCACGAGCTGCGCACACCCATCGCGGGCCTGCGCGCGGTGCTGGAGAACATCGTCGACGGGGTCACCGAGGCCGACCCCGAGACCATGCGTACGGCGCTGAAGCAGACCGAGCGGCTGGGCCGGCTGGTGGAGACGCTGCTGGACCTGTCCCGCCTGGACAACGGCGTGGTCCCGCTCAAGCAGCGCCGGTTCGAGGTGTGGCCGTACCTGTCGGGCGTGCTGAAGGAGGCCAACATGGTCGCCTCCGCGCGCGCGGGCATCGCCTCCGGCTCCGGCAGCCACACCCGTACGGACGTCCATCTGCACCTCGACGTCCACCCGCCGGAGCTGACCGCGCACGCGGACCCCGAACGCATCCACCAGGTCGTCGCCAACCTGATCGACAACGCGGTCAAGCACAGCCCGCCGCACGGGCGCGTGACGGTGAAGGCGCGGCGCGGCACGCAGCCGCAGTCGCTGGAGATCGAGGTCCTCGACGAGGGGCCGGGCATCCCCCGGTCGGAGTGGCACCGCGTCTTCGAGCGTTTCAACCGGGGCGCGGTGAACCGGCCGCACGGCCCGGGCAGCGACGGCGGGACCGGACTGGGCCTGGCGATCGCCCGCTGGGCGGTGGATCTGCACGGTGGCCGGATCGGTGTGGCCGAATCCGAGCGTGGCTGCCGGATCCTCGTCACCCTTCCGGGGCCCTCTCCATCTGTAAAGTTGACGTAAAATTCGATCTCGAACCGCCAAGATCCGCGAACGTCCCCGCAGGCGGACACGTGTGATCAGGCAGGGGCCCGCGTCTCCCGGAGGCCGGGCCCGGGCCCACCCTTTCCACTTACAGCGGAACCACGCTTGTTTCCCGCCAATTCAGGCTCCGAAACCCGGCTTTCGATGTGACTTACACGACGAAGGGGCGGCCCGACCTCACCTTGTCGGTCCAAGGGGCGTAGCCTTGATTCCCGCTGTCCCATCATCTTGTGAAGCGGAAGAGGGCGGTTACCGCTGTGTCGCCACAGTCCCCCAGTAACACGAGCATCTCGACCGAGACCGACCAAGCCGGGAAGAACCCCGCGGCCGCGTTCGGTGCCAACGAGTGGCTCGTCGACGAGATCTATCAGCAGTACCTCCAGGACCCGAACTCCGTAGACCGCGCCTGGTGGGACTTCTTCGCCGACTACAAGCAGGGTGCGGCTGCCACCCCGGCTTCGGCGGACGGCGCGGCCGCGGGGACCGCGGGGACCACCACCGCGCCTCAGACGGCGCCCGCCGCCCCGGCCGCACCGCAGGCCCCGGCCGCTCCCGCGCAG
>NZ_QFDQ01000214.1 GCF_003270085.1 Streptomyces triticisoli
GAGGGCCTGGTGGTCACCCGGCCCGGCGCCGGCGCGTTCCGCGCGGCGCGGCGCGCGGCGGCCGCTGTCACCGGCGACACCTCCTGGCAGGAGGTCGCGCTCAGCGCGGACGGCGCCGCCGACCTCGTGCCGCGCACGGTGGACGCCTCCGGCGTCACGGTCTCGCTCGCCGCGCCCCCGCCGGGCGTGATCGAGTTCAACGGCGGCTATCTGCACCCCTCGCTCCAGCCCGAGCGGGCCATGGCGGCGGCGCTCTCCCGGGCGGGCCGCCGCCCCGGGGCCTGGGGGCGGCCACCGCTGGAGGGGCTGCCGGAGCTGCGCGAGTGGTTCGCGCGCGGCATCGGCGGGCCGGACGGCACCGTCACCGCCGCCGAGGTCCTGATCACCGCCGGCGGCCAGTCCGCGCTCACCACCGCCCTGCGCGCGCTCGCCCCGCCCGGCGCCCCGGTCCTGGTGGAGTCGCCCACCTACCCGGGCATGCTGGCCATCGCCCGCTCCTCCGGGCTGCGGCCCGTGCCCGTGCCCGTCGACGCCGACGGGGTGAAACCGGAGCTGCTCGCCGACGCGTTCCGGGCGAGCGGCGCCCGCGTGTTCGTCTGCCAGCCCCTGTTCCAGAATCCCACCGGGGCCGTCCTCGCCCCCGAACGGCGCAAGCAGGTGCTGCGGACCGCCCGCGAGGCCGGTGCGTTCGTCGTCGAGGACGACTTCGTACGGCGGCTCGCGCACGAGGACTCCGGCCCCCTGCCGCCCCCGCTCGTCGCCGACGACCCGGACGGAGTCGTCGTCCACGTCGGCTCGCTGACCAAGGCCACCTCGCCCAGTTTCCGGGTGGGCGCGCTGGTCGCCCGAGGCCCGGTCCTGGAACGGCTGCGCGCCATCCAGGTCGTCGACACCTTCTTCGTACCGCGGCCCTTGCAGGAGGCGGCCCTGGAACTGGTCGGCTCACCCGCCTGGCCACGCCATCTGCGCACCCTCGCCGCCGAGCTGAAGAGCCGCCGCGACGCGATGACCACCGCGCTGCGGCAGCACCTGCCCGAACTCGCCCTCCCCCACGTCCCCTCCGGCGGCTACCACCTCTGGCTGCGCCTGCCCGACAGCGCCGGGGGCACCTTTCAGGCCTTCGGCTCCGGGGGAGAGTCCGCCCTGACCGCCGCCGCCCTGCGCACCGGCGTCGCCCTCACCCCCGGCCGCCCCTACTTCAGCGCCGAACCACCCGCCCCCCACCTGCGCCTGAGCTTCGCCGCGGTCGCCGGCACGGCCGAGATCACCGAGGGCGTACGCCGCCTGCGCACGGCCTGTGCGGAGACACACGCCTGACGGAGGGCCGTCACCCACCGCCGGCTGCCCCCGGACACCTGCCGGGCAGGTGACGTCCGCGTTCGCAACCCCCGGGTGACCTCCACGTCACACCCCTTGACCCGCTTGCCCTCCCGGCCCACGATCGCCGCATGGCAGTTCGGGTCACGTTCGTCGCCGCGGCACGCGGCTCCCCGCTGCTCGCCGAGCGGTTCCAGGACGACCGGCAGCTCGACCAGGCAGGCTGGGACGAGGTGTGGCGGGTCGCCCACGAACTGCTGCCGCTCGCCGCCGCCGACCTGCGCTACTGCTCGCCCACCCCGCGCAGCCGTGCCACCGGGGACGCCCTCGGCTACGCCCCGCTCGTCCAGCTCGCCCTGCGCGACTGCGACATGGGCCGTTGGCGCGGGCTCACACTGGGCGAGGCGATGGCCCGCGAGCCCCAGGCCGTGGACGCCTGGCTCGCCGACCCGCGCGGCACCCCGCACGGCGGCGAGTCGCTGCTGTCCTTCATCACCCGCGTCGGCGGCTGGCTCGACACCCGGCCCGTCGAGGACGACTGCCGCATCGTCGCCGTGGCCGAACCCTCCGTGATCCGCGCCGCCCTGGTCTACGCCCTGAAGGCGCCCCCGTCGACCTACTGGAACATCGACGTCCGGCCCCTGTCGACCACCACCGTCACCGGCCGCGCCGGCCGCTGGTACCTCCGCCTCGACGGAATGCCGGCCCAGCCCTCGCGCGCATAGCCCCGCATCCCGGGCGGCGCACCCACCCACCGCACGACGGCCCGCCCTGCCCCGCCACCGCCGTCGTTGCATAAACCTGCAGCGATACGTATAGTCATGCCATCGAGGAGGAGGGTTCATGGCTGTACGTGTGGCGGTCGCCGGAGCGAGTGGATACGCGGGCGGAGAGGCGCTGCGCCTGCTGCTGGCGCACCCCGAGGCCGAGATCGGCGCCCTGACCGGGAACTCCAACGCCGGACAGCGCCTCGGCGCGCTGCAGCCGCACCTGCTGCCGCTGGCCGACCGTGTCCTCGTGAAGACCACCCCCGAAGTCCTCGCCGGGCACGACGTCGTCCTCCTCGCCCTGCCGCACGGCCAGTCCGCCGCCGTCGCCGAGCAGCTCGGCCCCGACGTCCTCGTCATCGACCTGGGCGCCGACTTCCGGCTGAAGGACCCGGCCGACTGGGAGAAGTTCTACGACTCCCCACACGCCGGCACCTGGCCCTACGGCCTCCCCGAACTTCCGGGTGCCCGCGCCGCGCTGGAGGGGTCCAAGCGCATCGCGGTACCCGGTTGCTACCCCACCGCCGTCTCCCTCGCCCTCGTCCCGGCGTACGCGGCCGGCCTCGCCGAGAGCGAGGCGGTGATCGTCGCCGCCTCCGGCACCTCCGGCGCCGGCAAGGCACCCAAGCCGCACCTGCTCGGCTCCGAGGTCATGGGGTCCATGTCCCCCTACGGCGTCGGCGGCGGCCACCGGCACACCCCCGAGATGATCCAGAACCTCAGCGCGGCGGCGGGGGAGCCGGTCACCGTGTCCTTCACACCCACCCTCGCGCCGATGCCCCGCGGCATCCTCGCCACCTGCAGTGCGAAGGCCAGGCCCGGCGTGACCGCCGAGTCCGTGCGCGCCGCCTACGAGAAGGCCTACGCCGACGAGCCCTTCGTCCACCTCCTCCCCGAGGGACAGTGGCCCGCCACCGCGGCCGTGTACGGCTCCAACGCCGTACAGCTCCAGGTCGCGTACGACCCCGCCGCGCACCGCGTCGTCGTGATCAGCGCCATCGACAACCTGACCAAGGGCACCGCGGGCGGCGCCGTGCAGAGCATGAACATCGCCCTCGGCCTCCCCGAGGAACTCGGACTTTCCACGATCGGAGTCGCACCGTGAGCGTCACGGCCGCCAAGGGATTCCGGGCGGCGGGCATCGCCGCCGGGATCAAGGAGAACGGCAACCCGGACCTGGCCCTCGTGGTCAACACCGGGCCCCGCCGCGCCGCCGCCGGCGTCTTCACCTCCAACCGCGTCAAGGCGGCCCCGGTGCAGTGGTCCGAGCAGGTCCTCAAGACCGGCCGGCTGACCGCGGTCGTCCTCAACTCCGGCGGCGCCAACGCCTGCACGGGCCCCAAGGGCTTCCAGGACACCCACGCCACCGCCGAGAAGGCGGCCGAGGTGCTCGGCGTCGGCGCCATCGAGGTCGCCGTCTGCTCCACCGGCCTGATCGGCGTCCTGCTCCCCATGGACAAGCTGCTGCCCGGCGTCGGGACGGCCGCCGCCCAGCTCTCCGAGCACGGCGGTGAGAAGGCCGCCATCGCGATCAAGACCACCGACACCGTCCACAAGACGTCGGTCGTGACGAAGGACGGCTGGACCGTCGGCGGCATGGCCAAGGGCGCCGGCATGCTCGCCCCCGGCCTCGCCACCATGCTCGTCGTCCTCACCACCGACGCCGACCTCGGGGCCGACGTACTCGACAAGGCGCTGCGCGCCGCCACCAGGGTCACCTTCGACCGCGTCGACTCCGACGGCTGCATGTCCACCAACGACACCGTGCTGCTGCTCGCCTCCGGTGCCTCCGAGGTCACCCCGGAACACGAGGAGTTCGCCGAAGCCGTACGTGCGGTGTGCGACGACCTGGGGCAGCAGCTCATCCGGGACGCCGAGGGCGCCGGCAAGGACATCAAGGTCGAGGTGATCAACGCAGCGACGGAGGACGACGCCGTGGAGGTGGGCCGCTCCATCGCCCGCAACAACCTCCTCAAGTGCGCCATCCACGGCGAGGACCCCAACTGGGGCCGCGTCCTGTCCGCGATCGGCACCACCGAGGCCGCCTTCGAGCCCGACCAGCTGAACGTCGCCATCAACGGCGTCTGGGTGTGCAAGAACGGCAGCGTCGGCGAGGACCGCGAGAAGGTCGACATGCGCTACCGCGAGGTCCACATCGTCGCGGACCTCGCGGCAGGCAGTGAATCGGCAACAATCTGGACCAACGACCTCACGGCCGACTATGTCCACGAGAACAGCGCCTATTCGTCTTGACGTGCCCGCTTGGTTGTCGCGGGTCCTCGTCGTCGCCGACGAGGGTTTCCGCTTCACCGGCGACCGCTCCTCCAGGACGAGTCCGGGATGAGTCTTACGTCGCCTCCACAGGCCAACACCGCCCGCCCGGCGGCTGATCCGAAATCTTTCCGAAAGTCGACTATGACGGTCAATCACTCAGAAGAGGGAAAGTCCCCGACCCGCAAGCACACCGCCCTGCCCAAGGCCCAGACCCTCATCGAGGCCCTGCCCTGGCTGACCCGGCACCACGGCAGGACCGTCGTCATCAAGTTCGGCGGCAACGCCATGGTGAACGAGGAGCTGAAGGCCGCCTTCGCCCAGGACGTCGTCTTCCTGCGGCACGCCGGTCTGAAACCGGTCGTCGTGCACGGCGGCGGCCCGCAGATCAGCCGGGCGCTCGACAAGCACGGCATCGTCAGCGAGTTCAAGGCCGGCCTCAGGGTCACCACCGAGGAGGCCATGGACGTCGTACGGATGGTGCTGGCCGGTCAGGTGCAGCGGGAGCTGGTCGGGCTGCTCAACCAGCACGGGCCGTTCGCCGTCGGCCTCACCGGCGAGGACGCGCACACCATCACCGCCACCAAGCACACCCCCGAGATCGACGGCGAGCCGGTCGACATCGGACGGGTGGGCGAGATCACCGAGATCGACACGGGCGCGATCGAGGCACTGCTCGCCGACGGCCGTATCCCGGTCGTCTCCTCGATCGCCCGCTCCCGGGACGACGGTGACAAGGGGCATGTCTACAACGTCAATGCTGATACGGCGGCTGCGGCACTCGCTGCGGCACTGGGCGCCGAAACCCTCATGGTTCTCACCGACGTCGAGGGCCTCTACGAGGACTGGCCGAACTCCGACGAGGTGATCAGCCGTCTGACCGCGAGCGAGCTGGAGAAGCTGCTGCCGGAGCTGTCCTCCGGCATGGCCCCGAAGATGGAGGGCTGCCTGCACGCCGTGCGCAACGGGGTGCGCACCGCCCGCGTCCTCGACGGCCGGGTCCAGCACTCGATCCTGCTGGAGATCTTCACCGACGAAGGCATCGGCACGATGGTCGTGCCGGACGAACAGGGGGAGTCATGAGCAATCAGGACGTGAACCAGGGCGTGAGCAACGAGCAGCTGACCGCGCGCTGGCAGGGCGCGCTCATGAACAACTACGGCACGCCGCGCCTGCCCCTCGTCCGCGGCGAGGGCACGAAGCTCTGGGACGCCGACGGCAACGAGTACCTGGACTTCGTCGGCGGCATCGCGGTCAACGCGCTCGGCCACGCACACCCCGCCGTCGTCGAGGCCGTCAGCCGGCAGATCGCCTCCCTCGGGCACGTCTCCAACCTGTTCGTCGCCGAACCGCCCGTCGCCCTCGCCGAGCGCCTGCTGCAGCTCTTCGGCCGGGACGGCAAGGTGTTCTTCTGCAACTCCGGCGCCGAGGCCAACGAGGGCGCCTTCAAGATCGGCCGGCTGACGGGCCGCCGGCACATGGTCGCCACCGAGGGCGGCTTCCACGGCCGTACGATGGGCGCCCTCGCGCTCACCGGCCAGCCCGGCAAGCAGGAGCCGTTCCTGCCGCTGCCCGGCGAGGTCACCCATGTGCCGTACGGGGACGCGCAGGCGCTGGCCGCCGCCGTCACCGAGGACACCGCCCTCGTCGTCATCGAGCCCATCCAGGGCGAGAACGGCGTCGTCGTGCCCCCGCCCGGCTATCTGAAGGCGGCCCGCGCGATCACGGCGGCCACCGGCGCGCTGCTGGTCCTCGACGAGGTGCAGACCGGCATCGGCCGCACCGGACACTGGTTCGAGTACCAGGCACACGAGGGCGTCCTGCCGGACGTCGTCACCCTCGCCAAGGGCCTCGGCGGAGGGCTGCCGCTCGGCGCCACCGTCGCCTTCGGGCGGGCCGCCGAACTGCTCCGGCCCGGCCAGCACGGTACGACCTTCGGCGGCAACCCGGTCGCGTGCGCCGCCGGACTCGCGGTGCTGGACACCATCGCGGGCGAGGGGCTGCTGGAGAACGTCAAGCGGCAGAGCGAGAAGCTGCGCGAGGGAACCGAGTCCCTGGGCCATCCTTTGGTCAGCCAGGTCCGGGGCGCCGGTCTGCTCCTGGGTATCGTGCTCACCGAGCCGCGTGCGCCGCAGGTGCAGCAGGCGGCTCAGGAGGCCGGTTTCCTGGTGAACGCGCCCGCCCCCGACGTCGTACGGCTGATGCCGCCGCTGAACCTCGGCGACGACGCGGTGGACGCCTTCCTCGGGGCGCTGCCCGGCCTCCTGGACGCGGCAGGAGGGGACGGACGATCCGGAGAATGAGACGACGATGAGTCAGGCGCAGGACCACGGGCAGGCCGGGCAGACCGAGCAGACCGAGCAGGCCGAGCAGGCCGGGCAGATCGAAGCCGCGATCTCCGGGCCCGCCGTGCCGCAGACACGGACCGCGCGCCACCGCCGGATCGTGGACATCCTCAACCGGCAACCGGTGCGGTCGCAGAGCCAGTTGGCGAAGCTGCTGGCCGACGACGGGTTGAGCGTCACCCAGGCGACGCTGTCGCGGGACCTGGACGAGCTGAACGCGGTGAAGATCCGCAACACCGACGGCGACCTGATCTACGCGGTGCCGAGCGAGGGAGGTTTCCGCACGCCGCGTGCGCCGCTGGGGGAGTCGGTCAAGGAGGAGCGGATGCGGCGGCTCTCGCAGGAGCTGCTGATCTCCGCGGAGGCCTCCGCGAATCTCGTGGTGCTGCGGACTCCTCCGGGGGCGGCGCAGTTCCTCGCCTCGGCGATCGACCAGGCGGAGCTGCACGACATCCTCGGGACGATCGCCGGCGACGACACTCTGCTGCTGATCAGCCGGGATCCGAGCGGAGGGCAGGCGCTGGCGGACCACCTGCTGCGGCTGGCCCAGAACGGGCACTGAGCACCGTAGGGGAGTCTGTCGTCGATCGGGTGCGGGTTCATCGCGGCCGGCCGCGCCCGCGATGGGGTCCCCCTGCTCGTCAGGAGCTTGGGGGAGGAGCCGTACGTCAGCACGGCCCCGCGCCCCTTGGTGGGCCGGCTCACCCCAGTCGGGAGGCGAGGCCACCTGTACATCTGACCTCGTCCCCCGCCGTGATCAGCAGCGCCTCCACGTCCGGCAGCGACTCCAGCCAGGCGAGCCCCTCCCGCGAGCCCATCGCGAAGGCCGCCGTGGCCCAGCAGTCCGCCCAGGTCAGGCTGGGGGCGACCACTGTGACCGCCACCAGGTCGGTGACCGCGGAGCGACCGGTGCGGGGGTCCACGACATGGGCCCCGCGCTCCGCCGTACCCGACGTGGCCACCGCCAGCTCCTCCGCACCCGCCGCGGAGACCACCGCGGCCAGTCCGCCGGGGCGCAGGGGGTCCGACACGCCGACCCGCCAGGGCCGCTGCGGGCCGGGGGAGCCCAGCAGTTGCACGTCTCCGCCGCCGTTCACACTGACCCCGTCCACGCCCGCCGCCGCGATCCGCCGGGCGGCCCGTTCGGTGGCCCAGCCCTTGACGATGCCGGTCGGGTCCAGGTCCCCCCGGTAGCGCAGGCTGAACCAGCCCCCGCCGGCCCGCTCGGCCTCGGCGCCCAGGGCGAGGACCTCGGCGACCTCGGGATCGCAATCCTCCACGGTGAGCTCCCCGCGCGCCAGCCGGGAGATCTGACTGTCGTCGCGGTAGGTGCTGAACACCTCGTCGACCCGGTGCAGTCCGGCGACCGCCTCGCGCAGTGCCGTCCGCACCGCGTCGGGTTCCCCGCCGCGGACGTCGAAGGAGAAGACCGTCCCCATGACCTCCTCCGCGTGACGTACCGCGGCGGGATCCTTCGCCGACTCGACCACGGCCTCAGCCACCGGCCTGGTCCAGTGCGGACTGCAGCGACTGCTTGTAGCCGTCGCTGGTGTACGTCGCTCCGGACACCGTGTCGATGTCGGCGCTG
>NZ_QFDQ01000215.1 GCF_003270085.1 Streptomyces triticisoli
CCTGTACGCCCGCCGCCCGCCCGGCCGCCCCAGGCCGCGCCGCCTGCTCGGCCCCGCCGACCCGGCCGTGCGCCGCCACGACACGCACATGCGGACCGCCGCGAGCCGGCTCTCGGCGCTGTTCCAGGCCGCCCGGCCCGGCGCGATGATCGTCGTCACCCAGGTGTGGGCGATGGAGTGGGTGGCCCTAGCGGACACCGCCGGACACCCCGTCATCGGCATGACCCACGAGTCCTTCGAAACGGCCCGCAAGTCGTCCCGCTTCACGCGCGTGAAGAAGTACTACAAGGACGTCGACCGGCTGCTGGCCCTCACCCAGGAGGACGCCGACCGCTGGGCGGTCGAGGGCATGAACAACGTCGGCTTCATGCCCAACCCGCTGCCCCTCGCGCCCGGCACCTCCTCCCCGCGCACCGAGAAGGTCGTCGCGAGCATCGGCCGGCTCTCCTACGAGAAGGGCGTCGACCTGCTCCTGGAGGCCTGGGCCGAGGCCGCGCCGAAGCAGCCCGGCTGGACCCTGCGCGTCTACGGCAGGGGAGAGGCCGAGGCACAGCTCAGACAGCAGTGCGCGGAACTCGGCCTGGAGGAATCCGTCGACTTCGCCGGCCGGACCGACGACGTGCCCGGAGCGCTGCGCGCCTCCTCCGTCTTCGTCCAGTCCTCCCGCGGCGAGGGCTTCCCGCTGGTCCTGCTGGAGGCCATGGCGACCGGTGTGCCCTGCGTGGCGTTCGACTGCGCACCCGGCGTCCGGGAGATCGTCACCCACGAGGAGGACGGCCTGCTCGCCCGCCCCGGCAACACCTCCGAACTCGCCCGCCACCTCGTCCGCCTGATGTCCGACGAAAACCTGCGCGACACGATGGGCGAGCAGGCCCTGCGCAGCGTGCACCGCTTCGACCCGGACGTCATCACCCGGCGCTGGGAAGCCCTCTTCGACTTCCTGGAGCGCTGAGAGCCCGAGCCGTACGGGGCCGGTGGCGCAGTCGGCTCCGTACGGACCGTAGCCGGTTGGCTTCGGGGCGCGTAACGTGGCACGGCATGAAGATCCTCATCAGCGCCGACATGGAGGGCGCCACCGGTGTCACCTGGCCCGCCGACGTGCTGCCGGGGACGCCGCAGTGGGAGCGGTGCCGGGCGATGTTCACCTCGGACGTCAACGCGGCCGTGCTGGGTTTCCTCGACGGGGGCGCCGACGAGGTGCTCGTCAACGAGGCGCACTGGACCATGCGCAACCTGCTGCTGGAGCGGCTGGACGAACGGGCGCAGATGCTCACCGGGCGGCACAAGTCGCTGTCGATGGTGGAGGGCGTGCAGCACGGCGACGTGGACGGGATCGCCTTCGTCGGCTATCACGCGGGCGCCGGCATGGAGGGCGTCCTCGCCCACACCTATCTCGCCAACCAGATCACCGGGGTGTGGCTGGACGGCGTACGGGCCAGCGAGGGGCTGCTCAACGCGCACGTGGCCGCCGAGTACGGGGTGCCGGTGGTGCTGGTCACCGGTGACGACGTGGCCTGCGAGGACGCGCTCGGCTACGCGCCCGAGGCGCCGAAGGTGGCCGTCAAGGACCACGTGTCCCGGTACGCGGCCGTGTGCCGCCCGCCCGCCCGCACCGCCACCGACATCCGGGCCGCCGCCAAGCAGGCGGCCGCCCTGGCGGTCCGTCACGAACCCCGCGACAACGGCCCGTTCACCGTCGCCGTGGAGTTCGACGCCGAGCACCTGGCCATGGCCGCCACCGTCGTGCCCGGAGTGAGCCGGACCGGGGAACGCAAGGTGGCGTACACCAGCGACACCATGTACGAGTCGATCCGCACCTTCAAGGCGGTCACCACGATCGCCTCGGCCGCGGTGGAGGAGGAGTATGGCTGACGCGCAGGCACTGGACGAGGTCGTCGACTTCACGTCCGACCTGATCCGCATCGACACCACCAACCGGGGCGGCGGCGACTGCCGGGAGCGCCCGGCCGCCGAGTACGCCGCCGAGCGGCTGGCCGCGGCGGGCCTGGAGCCCATGCTGCTGGAGCGCACCCCGGGGCGGACCAACGTCGTCGCCCGGGTCGAGGGCACCGACCCGTCGGCGGACGCGCTGCTCGTCCACGGTCACCTGGACGTGGTGCCGGCGCGGGCCGAGGACTGGAGCGTGCACCCGTTCTCCGGCGAGGTGCGCGACGGCGTCGTGTGGGGCCGGGGCGCGGTCGACATGAAGAACATGGACGCGATGATCCTCGCCGTGGTCCGCGCCTGGGCCCGGCAGGGGATCCGGCCCCGACGCGACCTGGTGATCGCCTTCACCGCCGACGAGGAGGCCAGCGCCGAGGACGGCTCCGGCTTCCTCGCCGACCGGCACGCCGAACTGTTCGAGGGCTGCACCGAAGGTGTCAGCGAATCCGGGGCGTTCACCTTCCACGACGGCGCCGGCCGGCAGATCTACCCCATCGCCGCCGGTGAGCGCGGCACGGCCTGGCTGCGGCTGTCCGCACGCGGACGGGCCGGCCACGGCTCCCGGGTCAACCGGGAGAACGCGGTGACCCGGCTCGCCGCCGCCGTCGCCCGGATCGGCGCCCACGAGTGGCCGGTACGGCTCACCCCGACCGTGCGCGCGGCCCTCACCGAACTCGCCGCCCTGTACGGCATCGAGACGGACCTGCGGGACGTCGACGCGCTGCTGGACAAGCTCGGCCCGGCGGCCCGGCTGGTCGAGGCGACCCTGCGCAACAGCGCCAACCCCACCATGTTCGAGGCGGGTTACAAGATCAACGTGATTCCGGGGGAAGCCGTCGCCCACGTCGACGGGCGGTGTCTGCCCGGCGGCGAGGAGGAGTTCCGCACCACCCTCGACGAGCTGACCGGCCCGGACGTGGACTGGGAGTTCGAGCACCGCGAGGTGGCGCTCCAGGCACCCGTCGACTCGCCCGCCTTCGCGGCGATGCGGGCCGCCGTCGAGGCGTTCGCACCCGAGGGACACGTGGTCCCGTACTGCATGGCGGGCGGCACCGACGCCAAGCAGTTCTCCCGGCTCGGCATCACCGGATACGGGTTCTCGCCGCTGAAGCTGCCCGAGGGCTTCGACTACCACCACCTGTTCCACGGAGTCGACGAGCGCGTCCCCGTGGAGGCGCTGCACTTCGGCGTCCGCGTCCTCGACCGCTTCCTGCGGACGGTCTGACCAGTGGGGGAGAACATGCAGAGCCTGCCGTACGGTTCCTGGCCCTCGCCCGTCGACGCGGCCCTCGCCGCCACGCACGACGGCAGACCGGAGTACGCGGGCTTCGTCGGCGACGAGGTGTGGTGGACCGCACCGCGGCCCGCCGAGGGCGGCCGGCGGGCCGGGGGGCCGCACGCGTACCTCGCGTTCGAGGGCTCGAGGGTGAGGGGCACGCGTTCCGCCGGGCCGACACCATGGTGCGGGCCCTGGAGGCGGAGCTGTGGCTGTACGCTCAGGTGTTCGGCCTGGACCCGGCAGGCATCCCGACCCTGGAGCTCGGCACGTGAAGGAACTCCGCCGTCCCGCGCGGCTCGCCCCCGGTGCCCGCGTGGCCGTCGTCGCGCCCAGCGGGCCCGTGCCCGAGGAGCGGCTGCAGGCCGGGCTGGACCTGCTGCGCGGCTGGGACCTGGACCCGGTGGTCGCGCCGCACGTACTGGACCGGCACGGCACGTTCGACTACCTGGCGGGCGTGGACGCCGACCGCGCGGCCGATCTGCAGGCCGCCTGGTGCGACCCCACGGTGGACGCCGTGCTGTGCGCCCGGGGCGGATACGGCGCGCAGCGCATGGTCGACCTGCTCGACTGGGAGGCCATGCGGGCGGCCGGGCCGAAGGTGTTCGTCGGCTTCAGCGACATCACCGCGCTGCACGAGGCCTTCGCCACCCGCCTGGGCCTGGTCACGCTGCACGGACCGATGGCCGCCGGTATCGACTTCGTCAAGAACGCCCGCGCCCAGGACCACCTCAGGGCCACCCTCTTCGCCCCCGAGACGGTCCGCACGGTCGCCTCCGGCGGCACGGCCCTCGTCCCCGGACGGGCCCGGGGCGTCACACTCGGCGGCTGCCTGGCCCTGCTCGCCGCCGACCTCGGAACCCCGCACGCACGGCCCTCAGCCGCCGGCGGCCTGCTGTGCCTGGAGGACGTGGGCGAGGAGACGTACCGCCTGGACCGCTACCTCACCCAACTCCTGCGCGCCGGCCGGCTCGACGGGATCCGCGGGGTACTCCTCGGCTCCTGGGAGTTCGGCCACTGCGTGGGGGCGTTGACGATCCCCTTCGGTGTCATGGCCGAACTCGACGCCGACGCAGGCACGTTGACACTCGACGAGCCCGCACTGCGCTGACCGGACGCCGAGCTGTGACGCGCGCGTAGGGTGACAGGATGCCGCACACCGCTTCCCGCCACCTCGCCGAGGGGCCCCGCGTGGGCATCCGCCCCTTCACCCACGAGGACGGCGCGGAGTTCACCGCCCGGGCCCGGGAGAGCAGGGACCTGCACCACCCGTGGCTCTTCCCGCCGGGCACGGCCGAGGCGTACACCGCCTACGCGCGGGGGCTGATCGAGGACCCGGCGAAGGCGGGCTTCCTGGTCTGCGAGAAGGACGGCGGCGGCATCGCCGGGTTCATCAACATCAACAACATCGTGCACGGCGCCTTCCGGTCCGGCGCACTCGGCTACGGGGCCTTCGCGCACGCCGCCGGGCGCGGCCTGATGCGCGAGGGACTGGACCTCGTGATCGGGTACGCCTTCGGTCCGATGCGGCTGCACCGGCTGGAGATCAACGTCCAGCCCCGCAACACCGCCTCGATCGCCCTCGCCCGCGCCTGCGGCTTCCGGCTGGAGGGCTTCTCGCCGGACATGCTCTTCGTCGACGGGGCCTGGCGGGACCACGAACGCTGGGCGCTCACCGCCGAGATGCGTGCCTGACACCGGCCTCCCCGGCCGGCTCCTGGCTCCTTGTGCGTCCGTCGTCCGCTTGAGCGGCGCAGCTCAGCCGCGGCGGTCCGCGTACTCGTACACCGTCCCGTCCGGGTGCATCGCGATCAGATTGCGCCCCACCGGGGTGGGGATCGGACCGGCGACGATGCGCGCGCCGAGCTCGGTCAGCACCCGGTGGGCCTCGTCGACGTCCGACACGGCGATGGTCGCCGCCACTTTGCGCAGCAGCTCCAGCTGGGACTCGGGGCCGCTCATCAACAGGAAGCAGCCGACCGCCGCCACGTGGACACCGCCGCGTTCGAAGCGGAGGGCCCTGCCACCCGCGAGACGTTCGTAGAACGGGACCGCGGTGTCCAGGTCGTCGACGCAGACGCGCAGGCTGGTTCCCAGAATCTCCATGCGGACGAGGGTAGTTGGCCGCGGGACGGTGGCGTTACCCGGTCGCTCGCGCGGGTACCCGCAGTGCATGAAGCGCTTGGATCACCTGGAGCACCTGGACAAGCAACTGGTCGACGAGCTGGCGCAGGTGGCGCGCGAAACGGTGCGTGACGAGCTGCGCGAGCAGACCCGCAGGCAGCGCCGCACGGCCATGCTGTACGCCGCGTCCGGCGCCGTCGCCCTGTACGCGGGCGCGGCCTTGTCGGCCTGGGCCTGCGAGGTGTCGCCACTGCCGCCGGCCGCGTCGCTGCTGCCGGAACAGGCTGTGAGCACCA